>JBKBQK010000034.1:0-4725 GCA_046292705.1 Candidatus Nitrosotenuis sp.
TGAGGGGGAACGCAGATAGATTGAATCCGCTAATCCTGAGTGCATGGAAGCAAGTTGGTCAGCGTTTAACTCCCGCTGATGCAACAGAGCCCTTTTTTTCCTGATCCCTAAGTAACCTATTTATTGTAAAATCTAAGACTCTTTGTGTTGACCATAAATAAGGAAAGACTTGCACTAAGACAAAAAGTCGCAGAGCGCAGGCCTGATTTTGTCAGACAGGAGAGTTGGAGATACAAGCGAGTTGGCCTTGCATGGCGAAAACCAAAAGGTATCGACAACCACCAGCGAAGGCAAAAGTTTCGAGGGAGGCCTGGCTTAGTCAAGATAGGATACGGCGGCCCCAAAATCGCTCGCGGTTTGCACCCTTCAGGATTTACAGACAATCTAGTTTACAATTTGAATGATTTGCAAAAACTCGACCCAAAGATCGACGGCGTTAGAATTGCACATGGTGTCGGAAAAAAGAAACGGCTCGAAATTTTTAATGCGTGGGTGATAACTAGTGGTAGTAAATCTTAGAACAAAGAAACGCCTCGTCTCACGAGTAATCGGCGTAGGACTAAGCAGGATCAAATTCGATCCTGAAAGCTCAGACGATATTGCTGATGCAATCACTCGGGCCAACATACGAAGCCTGATCACAGCTGGTGCAATCACCATCAAGCCCGCAAAAGGTACATCACGTGGAAGATCTAAATTCAAAAAAATGCAAAAGAAAAAGCGCGGAACAAAGACCGGATCAAAGAAGGGGCGAAAGGGTGCACGTGTAGGTAAAAAAGAAGTTTACGTAAAAAAGGTGCGTGCACTGCGACGCAGACTCAAGGTAGCAAAAGATCGAAAGGAGATAACAAATCCCGAATTTTGGGATCTCTATCGCAAGATAGGCGGAAACACAGTGAGAAACATAGCTCACTTGTTGAGCTTAATTGAGGAAGTCAAGGCGCATAGAAAGACCTAGAACCTAAAGACCGATTTTTCCCAATCCTGAATTTTTCCGTCTCGCACCACGATGCCTTCATCTGAGAGCATTTTTGTTTTTACTTCCTGGCCGAAAAAGTATCCGCCAATCTTTCCATCAGACTTGACTACTCGATGACATGGAATTATCGCCGGGAATGGGTTTCTGTTCATTATGCGGCCTATGGTACGTTGTCCGTTTTTTAGGCCAACTGCTTTTGCGAGCTCGCCATAAGTGGTCACCTTTCCCTTTGGAACCTTCAGAAGTGTTTTGTAAACTTGGCGCTCAAGTTCGTTCAAAGCTTCACTACCTCAAGATTAGTCGTATTTAGTAAATCAAGTACTTTTTGTTTGTGCGGCCCTAGTCCTCCCCAGTCAAGAAGTGCAGCTGCCGCCTCTTTGTTTTGCTCAAGTATGTGCCTAAAGAGTTTCTCATCTAAAAACTCCAACGCGTGTTTTGGAACTACCGTGCCAAGTGCACGTTTTCCTTCTATGATTTCCTTTGTAAATTTCTCTGGATAATGCGTCCCACCAAAACAGATTGCAACAGGCCAGTCCCTGCGCGGCCCATTCATTGTATCTAAGACAATCTGTGCCACCGAGCTACAAAGTGATTCATTGTTCCACTCTTTTTCTGTAGTTCCTATTTCTATGAACAGGGTCGGCTTGGAAAGTGCCGTAGGCCCATGGTGCGTAGCTTCAATTGTGATCTGAAACTCCGCATACTTGTCTCTGTGCTTCCAAAGATTCTGCAAGTATGCTTTTTGTAGGTGTGGGTGCGGCACTGCAACTTGATGCGGGTTGCCGCCAAACTGCGCGTCGGCAAAGTTTCCGGTGCTATGACATGTAAGTGCAAGATCATTAGACTGGGCTGCGTGTTTTGATAAAAAGACGAACCCGTCGTAGTGGTACTTTTGCTCAAGCCAGTCCGCCGAAACGGCAGGGGATTTGATAATCACCAAATCAAAATTTTTCCCTTTGTACACGTCACCGTCTTTTTGCATTTGGTGGCTCAGAGATTTTGCCATGTTATAGCCTGCCGGGTCTTTTTCATACGCCACCAAAAGATCCATGTTGACTCATCTTAAGCATTAGAGATATAAGTACACCTAGTCCACTCACACCAATGGATCTGAAAATCACTCTAAAGAACATGGCAAACACACTCAAGCTTGCCAAAAAATCTGATAAAGAAGACTATATGCAACACCTCAGGTTGGTTCTTTTGGGCGTTGCCTCAATTGGGACGATTGGGTTTATAATTCAGTTTGTATTTTCGGTCTTTAGATAGAATGGAATTGTCTCAAGAAATCAAATCACACCTTTTTGCAGTTAGGACCACAGGAGGTCAGGAAAAAGTGGTAATGAACTTACTTCAGAACAAGATAAAGACCAACAAGATCAATATTTTATCAGTACTTTTAGTTGACAACCTCAAAGGCTACATCGTAATTGAAGCAAAGGACGCAAATGCAGCCTTTGATGCGCTCCAAGGAATAAGGCACATCCGCGGTCAGCTCCGAGGTGAGCTAGAATTTAAGGACATCGAAGGATACCTAATCACCAAAACGACCGCACCACAAATAGCTGTGGATAACGTAGTTGAGATCATCGGCGGTCCGTTTAAGGGCATGAAGGCAACGGTAACCAGAGTAGACAATGACAAGCAGGAAGCAACAGTCATCCTCCTTGATGCGCCGTATCAATTACCAGTAACTGTAGATACAAACTATCTGAAGATTTCTACTGCTTGAGCAAGGATTAAATCTTCACGTAAGCGAGTCAACTTATGTCCGACACTCAGTCCATTTCTGCACTGGTAACAGGAGGGCAAGCATCAGCAGGTCCACCTTTAGGTCCGGCTCTTGGCCCACTAGGCGTAAACATCATGCAGATAATCAATGCCATAAATGAGAAAACAAAGGACTTTGAGGGCATGAAGGTACCAGTCACAGTATCCGTAAACACCAAGACAAAGCAGTGGGAGGTAATTGTAGGAATCCCGTCTGCAGCAGCCTTGCTCCTCAAAGAGGCAGGCATCCAAAAAGGCTCGGGCACTTCTGGCTCCACGTGGGTCGGTGACATCAAAGTAGACTCGCTTGTCAAGGTGGCAAAGGCAAAGCTGGAATCTTCCTACGCAAGCTCGATTAAATCCGTAGCAAAGGAAGTGGCCGGCACTTGTGTGTCTCTTGGAATAAAAATCGAAGGAAAGAGCCCAAAAGAATTTACTGCTGAAATCAACGCAGGAAAATGGGACGACAAACTAAAGTAGTTACTTGGACACCAGATAAGAAGGCTCTTTGTCTGTTTTTTGCAGCTCTACAAAAGTCTCGGTGCTTTGAATGCCTTCTATTTTGCCTATTTTGTCGATGACAATGGTATGCAGTTTTTCTAGGTTTTCTGCGTGGACCCCCACCATGATGTCAAATCTGCCTGTGACTTCAGATATTGAGACGATCTCAGGTGTCTGCAGCAGCTGCTTGTGGATTTGATCCTTTAGTTTAGGATCACGGTTTATGCCTATTGTTGCCTTGACTCCTATTCCAAGTTGGGCCTCGTCGACTAACACTGTGAACTTTTTGATTATCTTCTTTTTTGTGAGCCTCTTGATTCTGCTGTACAGCACAGACGCGTTGATGCCCATCTTCTTTGAGAGATTCGGAACAGAGATGCTGCCGTCACGGGTCAGCTCGTAGAGAAGCTTCATGTCAAGATCGTCTAGCTTATGCAATGTCTTCGTGATAATGGACTTGAAGTTAATAAATGTAATTTTTGCACTGAGAAATTGCATATACTCTAAAGCCAGCTTGGCAAATTTCAAAAAATTACAATTTTTGCCAAATTTTGTTCTGTGGCCAACAAACGATTTTAAGTAGGCATTCTTGGAATGATTCCATTGATTAGCGAAGCTGAACTAACCAAGATGGTCACAGAGGCCAAGTCTACAGACAAAGAACGCAAGTTCAAGCAGTCTGTTGAGCTGTACATTATACTAAAGGATATAGATGTAAAGAAGGGATTTGCGTTCAACGACACAATCCAGCTGCCAAAAAGACTCAGCACGCCAACCACCGTATGCGTTATGGCGGGAGGCGATATGGGCCTAAAGGCAAAAAGTGCCAATGCAGACCGTGTAGTCAACGCCGATGAGATAAATGCAATTGCCGCAAACAAACGCCAGGCCCGCAAGTTCATCAACAATTATGATTTCTTTTTAGCAGACACCCAGCTCATGACAACCGTAGGTAAAGTCCTAGGACAGCTTCTCGGTCCTCGTGGAAAGATGCCCGTGCCAGTTCCATTCAATGCGCCAATAGAGTCGTTTTTGGACAGATTTAGATCATCAATTAGAGTAAAGGTAAAGAACTCACTTTCGATTTCTTGCAAAATAGGAGACGAGTCAATGTCTGATTCAGACTTGGCAGTAAACGCACATGCCGTACTAGCTACGGTGGAAAAGAAGCTGCCAAGTGGAGACAGGAACATCCGAAGGGTAATGATCAAGACATCGATGGGAAAACCAATCAAAGAAGTACAACAGGTAAGAAAGTAAATGCACGAAAACAGAACCAAGTATCCAGCAAAAAAAACACAAATGTATACACAGCTGCAAGAGCTCCCAAAAAAATACAAAGTGACGGCACTTGTCAAAATGGAAAAGGTAAGATCGTCGCAGCTGTTGCCACTGAGAAAAAAATTCCTAGGCCAAGTAGAGATAGTTAGTATTAAAGATAAGGTAGCAAAGAAGGCACTTGCCACACTTGATGT
>JBKBQK010000034.1:4735-11854 GCA_046292705.1 Candidatus Nitrosotenuis sp.
TCGAGTCGTTGAAGGGCCAGTGCGTATTGATGTTCACAAACATGTCACCGTTTAAGCTAAATGTGCTTCTTGGAAAAAATAAGATAATGATGTATGCGCGAGGAGGCGACATTGCAAGCGTAGATGTCGTAGTTCCAGCAAAGAATACTGGTATTGCGCCAGGACCGATGCTCACAGAATTCAAAGAAGCTGGAATTCCAACAAAGATTGATCAAGGCACAATCTGGATTCTCAAAGACTCAACGCCGGTCAAAAAAGGTGGAGTCGTAGGCGAAAAGCTTGCCACGTTGTTGCAAAAACTTGACATAAAGACAGTCGAAGCAGGAATCGCATTAGAGGCGGCACTGGAAGAAGGAACCAAGTACGGCCGCGAAGAGCTCGTAATCGACTTGGAGCAATACAGGAACCTGTTTGCTCAGGCCCACCAGGAGGCAGTCTCGCTATCAATTGAGGCAGCATACATCACAAAAGACAACATACAACAGATTCTCGCAAAGGCTGCACAGGGTTCGCGTTCAGTGGCAATCGAGGCAGGATACCTCACAGATGAGACAAAAGAGCCAGTCCTGCAAAAAGCAAATGCGCAGGCAACCTCCGTTGCTTTAAAGGCAAAGGGCTATACACCCCAGTAAACTATTTTTCTCTGGCTCGTGGAAGATTCCAGTTGTATTTCATTGCCACCAGTCGCAGTGACGTAGTGGCTATTATCCCTAGTATCGATGCTGCGTATAGCGGCATCTGGGCAACAAGCAGGCCGTAAAACATCACCACCCCTACAAAGCTTGCGGTAGCATATAGCTCTTTTACAAAGACAATCGGAACCTCATTTACAAAGACGTCTCGGAGGATGCCACCTCCTACCGCCGTAAGGATCCCTGCAAAGACTATTGCCAAAAAATTGAGGCCAAATACATGGTAGGCAAATGTGGCTCCGGTTATCGAAAAGACACCTAGTCCGATTGCGTCAAATTTCAAAAACAAGTTCCAGTGCTTTTGTAAGTACGGATACAAAAAGAAGAGTGTGACTCCTGATGCAACACAAATTCCGACGTACGTCGGATCTGAAATAGAGTTTGGCGGAAACTTGCCTATTATGATGTCGCGTATTGTTCCGCCTGCGACGCCGGTGATTATAGACAGAATGATTATTCCCACGATGTCAGATTTGTGCTCGATTGCCTTGAACGCGCCAGTTACTGCAAATGCCATCGTACCAAAGAGGTCAAAGGCATAGATGAGGAACACGAATGAGAGGTCTTGCAATTAAAATTCAGAGCACGACATCATAAATAAGAATGAAGGTAAAAATTAGAAAATGCGGATTTATTATCCGAATAACGAAGAGAGACCTTCCATTGCTTGCTCTTCTGATTTAGCTGCTGCAGCCTCGTCCTTCTTTGGTTCTGCTGCACCTGCTGCTGGAGCCGCCGCTGCTGCTGGAGCCGCTGCAACAGCAACTGGAGCCGCCTTGATTGCTTCCTCAATGTTTACATCGGCAAGTGCTGAGACGAGTGCCTTTACTTGGGCCTCATTTACGTCGGCACCGCTTGCCTTGATTATACTACTAATGTTAGCTTCGCTAATCTCCTTTTTGAGTTTGTGCAAAATTAATGCAGCGTAAACGTATTCCATTGTATCGAGACTGTTTTTTGAGGACAATATAAAACTATGCCGCTAGTATAGGATCTTAAGACTGCGACAAACAGAATATAGGTTTTGCTTTAGATTTTTGTCGTACAGAGTTTCCATTCGTTGTTTTAGAACACGCTTTGCTTGGTCTCGTTCTTGGCCCTCCGGAAGCGACAGTACGTTGTTGAGCAATTCTGGGAGTGATTCTCTAATCCAGCCATCCAAAACAGAATAAAGTTTTGGTGAGATCTCAATTACCTTGTTTTCATTGAGGTCCATTTCTTCATTGAATGTTTCGTGTTCGGTTCTGTATACAAATGCCAAAATACAGTTTTCCGGTGTCGGATTTTTTAGGATCTCAACAGAATGCGGCCCTGCCTTTCCCTGAGAGACTTTGTTTTTGAGCCCTGCGGGATTGATGATTATTCCACTGACGCCAATCTTTGAGCCTTCAATTCCGGTTACGACACCGATTATGATGTTTTTGTATTCTCCGTCAGGTTTTGCTGTAAAGATGTAGCTTCCTTCTTGTAGGCCTTTTTTGCGACCGAACATGAGAAATTGGCAGCCTGTATCGTATTTAATTTTTCATAACGTTATTCCTTAATAGTGGTCAAGCGGAGTCTCAGAAGATGAATAAAGAAGAGATTCTTGCCAAATTTTCATCAGAGCCTGACCGGTATTACAAAGTCAAGCTATTTTCAGAGCAGGGTTTTATGCGGAAATCGTGCAATGTATGCAAGAGATTTTTTTGGGCCTTGGACGCAAACCGTGACTCCTGTCCTGATCACTCAGCTGACACTTATTCATTTATTGGAGATCCGCCCACAAGCAAGCGATTTGATTACACCGAGGCGTGGAAGCAGGTGGAATCTTTTTTTGTCAAAAACGGCCACACCTCAATTAGCAGGTACCCGGTGGTCTGCAGATGGAGAGACGATCTGTATTTCACAATCGCTTCAATAGTCGACTTTCAGAGAGTGATGGGCTCAAAGGTAGTTTTCGAATTTCCTGCAAACCCCCTTGTTGTGCCACAGACATGTCTTCGATTCAAAGACATTGAAAATGTCGGAGTGACTGGAAGACATTTTTCCAGCTTTTGCATGATTGGTCAACACAGCATACCAAACAGTAAGGGTTACTGGAAGGACGAATGTATTGATTTAGACTTTAGGTTGCTTACTGATGCGTTTGGAATAAGCAAAAATGAGATCGTCTTCGTTGAGGACGTGTGGGCAGGTGGAGGTTCCTTTGGATCTTCACTTGAGTTTTACGTCAGAGGTCTTGAGCTTGGAAATGCCGTGTTTACCGAATTCCAAGGCGAGCTTGGAAAACACACGGTGCTTGATCAGAAGATAATTGACATGGGGGCAGGACTTGAAAGGTTTGCATGGATTACAATGGGAACCCCTACCGCATACGACTGCTGTTTTGGCCCAATAACTCAGAAACTGTTTGCAAAGTCTGGAATAGATGCGGACTCTAAGCTGCTTACAGTCTACTTTACCGAAATAGCAAAGAATCTTGTGAAGTATCCTGATTTGTCCCACATAAGAAAGGCTGCAGTCAAAGCATCAGACCTATCTGAGGAACAGATCAACAAGATAATTGTTCCACTCGAAGGACTCTACATGATTGCGGATCATCTGCGAACGCTCATCTTTGCAATATCTGATGGAGCCCTTCCAAGCAATGTTGGCGGAGGGTACAACCTTCGAATCATACTGCGTAGAATTATGGCTACAATGGACAGGCTAGGCCTCAAGTTGGAATTAGATGAGCTGATCGATTTCCACGTAGACTATCTAAAGAAGACATATCCTGAGCTGGAGCAGTATCGTGATGAGGTAAAGACGATAATTAGAATCGAAGTAGGTAGATACCACGAGTCCAAATCCAGAATGGAAAAGATTGCACAAAACCTCAAGAACCAGAAAAAGAGCCTCAGCGTAGATGACATGATACGCCTCTACGAGTCAGACGGAATAACGCCTGATTATCTAAAGGAGTACCAAGTGATTTCTGATATCCCCGACAGCTTTTACAGCAAGCTCTCCGAGCTTCACCAGTCCGAAAAGAAAAATGCAGTAGAAGAGTTTGACATCAATGAGATAGCTGACACCGATCTTTTGTTTTACAAAGACGACCCTCTCAAGTTCGATGCCAAGGTGATCAGGGTTCTCAAAAACAAATTCGTTGTGCTTGATAGGACCTCCTTTTATGCAAGAGGCGGGGGGCAAGAACCAGATCACGGCAAAATAAATGGAGTGGAAGTAGTAGACGTAACAAAACACGGCAATGTGGTACTACATGAGATCAGGGGGACTGCCCCAAAAGAAGGTACGATGGTAAGTTGTGAAGTCGATTCGACACGGCGGCAGAGGATCACAAAGCACCATACAAGCACACATGTAGTCAACTCGTCTGCAAGAAGCGTCTTGGGTTCATGGGTATGGCAGCACTCTGCATTCAAAGAGCAAGATTATGGAAGACTTGACATCACACATCACTCAAGTCTCACAGACCAAGAGATCCAAAAAATAGAAAATGTAGCAAACTCAGTAATCCAGAAGAACTATCCCGTTACGATAAAAGAATATGACCGCGGCAGTGCAGAGCAGGAATTTGGTTTTAGGATATACCAGGGAGGAGTCGTCCCGGTCAAATCCGTAAGAATAGTAAGGATCGAGGATTTTGACGTCGAGGCATGTGGTGGCACCCATGTGAAGAGAACAGGCGAACTTGGCCTCATCAAGATCACAAAATCAGAGCGAATTCAGGATGGTGTAGTAAGGCTAGAGTTTGTTTCAGGTGATGCTGCAGTGGAATACATACAAAAACAGGAAAGCGACATTTCGGCTATAATCAAATCACTTGGCTCAAACAGAGAAAAACTCCTCAAATCTTTTGAGCATGCTTTGGAGGACTCGGAAGCTACAAAGAAAAAGCTAAAACAGCTGATCAAGAGAACCTGCGGCGTCGTAGCGAAACAGGTAGTAGATTCTGCAAAGAGTTTTGGTTCTCTAAAGTTTTACACAATCAAAGATGAGGAACTAGATGAAGAATTCCACATAGCTGTGGGCGAAGAAGCGATTAAGCAAAATCCTTTCTTGATTTATTGTGCCTTGCTTGTCAAGGTTTCAGGAATTAGAGTAATCGTGTTTGCAGGCCAAGAGGCAGCCAAGTTCTTCAAAGCTGGAGATGTGGTACGTGAGATATCATCAAAGCTTGGAGGCTCAGGTGGTGGCGACGCAAGGTTCGGGCAAGGTGGTGGCAAGGACGTAACGAAGCTTGCAGAAGCTCTGGCTCACGTAGAGATGTTAATCAAAAAGACAGTGAACTCATGATACAATGGAACAAAGTAGAGCAAAAGTGGAGGGCCAGGTGGCAAGAATCAAAAGAATTCGAAACAGACCCAGATATGCGACAAAAAAAGTTCATCACTGTAGCATATCCTTATCCTAACTCGCCGCAACACATAGGTCATGGCAGGACATACACTTTGGCAGACGTTCATTCAAGGTTTTGGCGGATGCGTGGATACAACGTGCTTTTTCCCATGGGGTTCCACTATACTGGTACACCGATTCTTGGGATGGCAAAACGCGTCCAAGAAGGCGACCGCGAGCTAATTGAGAATTTTGAAAAACTCTACAATGTCCCACCTCAAAAGATACAAGAATTTGTAGAACCAATCAGAATAGCAGACTATTTTCATGAAGAGATAAAACAGGGCATGATAGAGATGGGGTACTCTATCGACTGGCGTAGGGAATTCACAACAATCGATCCGGCATACAAAAAATTCATCGAGTGGCAGTTCCGAAAGCTCAAGAGCATGGATCTGGTGGTACAGGGATCACACCCAGTAGGTTGGTGCCCAAAGGATCAGAACCCAGTCTCGCAACACGACACGCTTGGCGATGTGGAGCCTGACTTTACTGAGTACATACTCATAAAATTCCGCTACGATGGCATAATAATTCCAACTGCAACACTTCGCCCCGAGACGATATTTGGCGTTACCAACCTCTGGATAAATCCATCAATCAAGTACAAAAAGATCAAGGTAAATGATGAAACGTGGGTGGTGAGCCCCGAATGCGCAAGAAAACTGGAATTTTTGGACAAGAATGTATCCTACCTTGGTGACGTTGATGGCTCCGAGTTTGTCGGCAGATCAGTTTCGATTTTAGACAAGGTGGTTCCAGTCTTTCCCGCAAGTTTTGTCAAAAGTGATAACGGCACAGGTATAGTAATGTCGGTTCCTGCACATGCTCCGTTTGATTACCAAGCACTTGTTGACATCAAAAGAAATGGTGCAGGAGACATTCGTGAAATTGCAGAAAACATAGATCCAATTTCAATAATCAAAACAGAGGAGTTTGGAGATATTCCTGCAAAGGAAGTTGTGGAAAAATTCAAGATCACCGACCAAAAAGACCCGCAGCTTGAGGAAGCAACAAAAGAAGTCTATGCAAAAGAATTCTACGGTGGCGTGTTAAAGGAAAATACTGGAAGTTTTGCTGGCCTCAAAGTATCCGAAGCAAAGGATTCCATCAAAGAATGGCTGCAAAAAGAGAAGAACTCAGATATTTTGCTTGAGCTAAACAACGGACCTGTACGCTGTAGGTGTGGTGCAGAATGTGTCGTAAAGATACTACACGACCAGTGGTTTTTGAACTATGGCGACAAGAACTGGAAAGAGAAAGCGAATAGATGTTTTGAAAATATGAACATATTACCAAATGAGATTAGAACCGAGTTCAATTACGTTGTCGGTTGGTTAAGGGAGCGTGCTTGTGCAAGACAACACGGTCTTGGCACGCCACTTCCCTGGGATAGAAACTGGATCATAGAGAGTCTGTCGGATTCTGTAATTTACATGGCGTATTACATTTTTGCAAAATATGTAAACAGTGGTGAGCTTTCAGCTGATGGCCTCTCAGATGAGTTCTTTGATTATGTCATGCTTGGTATTGGAGATGCAGGCCAGGTTGCTACAAGATGTATGATCTCTGTTGAGCTGCTAAAAAGAATCAGAGACGACTTTGCTTATTTTTACCCCGTCGATTCAAGACACTCTGGGCGTGACTTGGTTCCAAACCACCTCACATTCTTTGTACTAAACCATGTAGCAATATTCCCAGAGAAAAACTGGCCCAAACAAATAGTAGTGAATGGTTCTGTGCTCATGGACGGCAAAAAGATGTCCAAGTCCATGGGAAATATCATCCCCTTGAGGCAGGCGATTCGTCAATACGGTGCAGACCCAATCAGACTTGCGATAATAATTTCTGCAGAGCTTTTGCAGGATGCAGATTTTAATTTAGAGTCGATAAACACGCTCAAAAGCAAGCTAGAAGTCATGTATGAAGAATGTGTAAGATACAAGCCAGATAAGTTTAGCAGTAGTGGCAAACCCCCAAAACAGAATTCAGAGGACGATTGGATTCTATCCAGACTACAAAATCTAATCGAGCAGACCAC
>JBKBQK010000035.1:0-11582 GCA_046292705.1 Candidatus Nitrosotenuis sp.
GAAATATGGCCGCAACCATTCCTCCTATATGCAATCCTATGTGGAGAATGTGAGCGCCATGAAAGAGATTTGGCAGGCAAGAGAACCGATCAACAGGATAACTCTTACCATACTATCACTTTTTGATTTATGGCAATTAAGGGATTGGTACATTTATAGAATCTACCAGACTAAATATTAGCCTTGAATGATAAAAATGACTTTGTTGCTAAGGCAATTCTCACAAAAAAACATTCTTATGAGTATTGGTTTGGCGCTGATGGCATCTGGTTTTGCCTCGTACATCGTTATTGAAGTCTCTGCAAATTATGATGATTTTGCCAAATGTTTGACTGATAAAGGAGTAAAGATGTATGGGGCGTCTTGGTGTCAGCATTGCCAGCAACAAAGGGAATCTTTTGGCACATCTCAGAAATTTCTGAATTACATAGAGTGTTCCACACAAGATGGGAAATCACAGACTACCGTATGCAAAAACAACAACATTACCAGTTATCCCACGTGGGAATTAGCAGACGGAACAAGACTTGTTGGCACACAGTCACTGTCAAAGTTGTCTGAAATTTCAGGCTGTGACATGAATAACAAGTAGCTGCAAAAACTAGATGGTTACAAAAATTTGAACTATCGTAATATCCACAAACTGCTCTTACGAATTATGGATTCGTTTGGCCTTCATAACAGGATGTTAGCACTTTGTGAAATTCGATGTGTTGGGCATCGGTAAAATTGTAATGTGAGGGGCTGATGGCGAGCATTTTCATTTCATCACAGGACATGCCTTCCCAATGCCTTTTCATGAAGGGGTTGGTTTGGTAGTATAACCAATGACTGAAGCAACAATGACACCTGCGACCAAGGTCAATGTGATTTTATTCACTTTGATTAGTCATGGAATTTGTTACATCAATCTTGAGAAAGAAAAAATTGGAATGTTAACGCCGCTTAAAAAACTGTAACCATCGTTTTTTTGATTTTGGTTCATGCGAGTTTGATTCGTTGTTTTCTTCCATAATTATGTGATGCAGATTTTTGTTATAATGTGATTTGGTAGATTTGTCAAATCTACCAATTCTCTTAATATTTCTCAAACTCAAAACAAAGTAGGCAAGACCAAGCGAGAAACTCTTGCCGATTGTCCCTTACATGTCGGGTTTCTCGCTAATTTTTTCTAACAAAAAGAAAAAGAAAAAGAGGTTTATTCTTCGTGTCCGTGTTCTTCCATTGGCATTATCTCGTTTACACCAATCACAACAGTCGAAGTAGATAGTGTTCTGACCGGCCTGTCTGTTGGGTTGTGTATTGCAACGTCTGTGATAATTTGTTCGTCACCATTGTGTGTTGATTCTAAGTCAACATGATACAGACAGTATTTGCCTGGGTTTGAGAGCTCGTCGATTAATTCCAGTTCTGCAGCCCTTAGATCAGGCGCTACACCGATCATAATGTGCAGTGGCGTTTCTGAATTCGTATCGCATGGAAGCTTGGCTGCAACATGGCCATTCATTATCATGTATGGTGTTGAATCATACAGGTGTATGTAGTCGTCTGACTGTATTGTTCTACTTCCAAGCAAAACGGTGACAGAGTCTCTGACCACCGTAGTTTCCATGTGAGATTCTTGTGAATCTATTTGCGCGCTTGCTGTAGTTGAGATAATACCTATGGAAAATGCTCCACAAAGTACTATTGCTGCTATTGAGATTTTGATTTTATCAAATCGCATTAAAATTAAAACTTGAATTTTTTAATTATTAATTTTGGTAGAACGGACAAATCTGTTTTGGATTTGTACCAATTTCTTATCATCTGCGACGTGAAAAACAACAACCAAACAGGCCTTCTTCCTTGACATTTTTAGCCTAGGTCTGATGACTTTGAAACACGCCTAAAAAAAGACTGCGTTGATGTCTATATTCCCCCGATGCCTGCCAAGGCCACAGGTATTGATGAGTTGCTTCTTGCGATCAATAAAAGCTAGGCAATGTAGGCAATGTCGGTGCTGTCAGCTGATGTCTTTTTCATATTGTGCCAAACATCAAATAAGACATGTTTTAAGAATTTCAACGGTTTTGGAACCATCTTCAAAGCTGAAACTTACCGTGTTTGAAAAATCGCCTTGTAATTCTTGGTATTCTACCTCAAGTCCATCAAGTAGAACTATCAACTCGTCATCAAAATCAAAGATCTTTTTTGGTATTGCAAACTCGATTCTACCGTCATTGTCTGTCTGGATATTCAATAAAATAAAACCGCATTCGCCAGAATCTACCTTCATTGAAAGAATTTTTGCATTTTCTATTGTATGATCAAAGAATCCTTCTGTTATCTCAAATGAAGTAATTTTTGCCCAGTCTCTGAGCATGAGTGGCACAAGGCTTGTTTGTTTTACGCAAACAGGATTTCCACTGCTTGATTTGATTGCAGCGACAAATCTATCTTTGCATTGAATCTGATCAATTGGAACTCCAGATTTGAATTGCTTTAGTGGCGCCAAAATCTTCTGAGACAAAAAATGTGGAGATTGAACAACTATTGTGTTATCTACAGAGTCGCTCCAAGCTCCAGTCAGAACATTTTCTTTCTCATCATTGGCAGTAAAATAGACAGCAGCCTGTAAGTCTTTTATTGATAGATCAGGCTCGTTTGCAGGCGCCCAGATACTTTGTACACCGATTAGAAATATGGGCAAAACCACTGCTAAGACAATATGATGTCTCATCATAGCTTTTGATCTGTAATATGAAATTCTTAAAGGATGCTACAAATTCTTTCCGGCCATAAAATCAGTGTCTTAGCCAACTTGTGAGGTTTAGGTAACAAAGTCAGCTCCAATATCTGAGATAATCAACGATCTCTAACTTGGTTGCCGATTCTGTTTTGTTGTGATTTATGCAATACGAAAAGTGGTTCTGTCGGGTTGACGCAGGATGAAGGCGTCTCATTCGAAGCATCGTATTAATCAAAGGAATGTGCTACATCAAACCTGAAGCAATCTATGAATAATAATTTTTTATTAATTGGATCCATTTCATAGATAAATTCGAATGGTAAACCTGAGAAAATTTGTATGATATATGGACAATCCTCGTCATCTGTTCCACAATCATCATATGGTGCAAAATCCCTAGGATCATTTTGGTAAGAGAGATCAGTTATCGTTTTTTCAATATTACTTTGTCTACTGGAATATTCGCAATTTGATTGATAAAATCCTCTTCAAAATGAATAGACCAAATACGCCTTTTAGAACTCAACTAGAGTTATCTCTAGTAACAAATACAAATTCTTTTACTTTTCCAGCTTCTTTTTTAGCTTCGAATCTCTTAATGACTTCATCATGTCGAGAATTCCATTTTGGCTGCATATTGTTCTAATTGTCGTAACCGTTATAACCGTTTAAAAACTTGTTTCCCTATAACCACTTAACACTAGGCATGAAAGGTTCTTTCTCATCCTGCGTCAACACGAAACCCGAGTGTCGTCTGCGCTATTTTCCAAACTTGCTTAATTCTGCCAAAAGTGCAGACAGTTGAATCTCCGGGTTTGCGCCTGACAAAATCCTATAGTCGTATTTTGCAATTGTTTCTGATATGTCCGCAAGATTTGCTGTCTTTGTCTTGTAAATGGATTCATTGAGGTATTTGAGAAAGTCTGACTCTGACATGCCGTAAACCTTGATGAGCTCGATCATCTTGTTTCTGGCTTCTGTAAGCTTTCCGCCCAAGGCAAGCTTTAGTATGACATCTACATCGTTTGTCTTTGTTAGGCCAGCAGCCGACTTTACGTTTTCTTCGGTGATGCTACCAAGGCTTGCCGTTGCTTGCAACAAGTTGATTGCATGTCGCAGATCGCCCTCCGTATAATCAAAAATCGTCTGCAGGCCTGCATCATCTATTTTGAGCTTTTCTTTTTTTGCAATCTCCTTTAGGTGTGAAATTATCTCCTTTTCAGATATTCTGGTGAACTTGAATACAGCACATCTGCTCTGAATCGGCTCGATGATTTTTGATATGTTGTTTGCTATCATGATGAAGCGGCAATGCTTTGAGGCGTCCTCTATGATTCTTCTAAGTGCAGTCTGTGCATCGGGTGTCATCTCGTCTGCCTCATCAAGAATTATTATCTTAAATGGAATATTTGCATCAAGGCCTCCAAATTTTGAGAATTTTTTGACTCTCTCTCTTACCATGTTGATGCCGCGTTCATCAGAAGCATTGAGCTCAAGCGTGTACTCCTTCCATGATTCACCTAGAATCTGGCGCGCAAGACAAAGCGCAAGGGTGGTCTTTCCAACTCCTGCAGAACCAGAAAAGAGCAGATGGGGCAACTCTGAGACATTTTTTAGCAAGGCCGTTATGCTTCCCACAATCTCCTTTTGGTTTACAAGTTCGGATATCTTCTGGGGCCGGTATTTTTCGACCCACATTGTATTAGCAGACAATACGATGGATTTAGAGCCAGTCTTAATAATTTATTATGGCTAGGATCAAAAGATCTTAGCTGTTTGTAAAGACAGTTGATCGATCGTATCCATTAAATCCTTGAGGCTAGTCTTTGATCTATTGAAAATAAACGAGCTTTTACAGGCTTACTCGATTGGATACTCCACACAGGATGTCAAGGCGGTAGTGAACCACGACTTTAAGATAAACATGTCAAATGTTGTTTTGGAGGGAAAACAAGGTGATGTAATCAACATGCCAAGATGGATTGCACAGATACTGGAATCAGAAAAAC
Organism: Candidatus Nitrosotenuis sp.; assembly: GCA_046292705.1. GTDB lineage: Archaea > Thermoproteota > Nitrososphaeria > Nitrososphaerales > Nitrosopumilaceae > Nitrosotenuis. The sequence continues at coordinate 4,741 of JBKBQK010000035.1, forward strand.
ATGTAGAAATTCAGGAGCCGGATATGGGAATAGAACTTACACAGTCCATATCAAAAGAGAATTTTCAGGGAGAGGAGCTGTCTCATCTTGAGCCAGATTTTTACATCAAGGTGACCGGTTACATGGCAAGACAGTCAGAAAAAGAACAAGACAGGCTGCAAAGCCTTCTAAAGACTCTGATCAGAAAAAGACTGGGTAAGATAATCCCAAGAGCAAACTCCATGGAACTTACAGCAGAGCTTGCAAAAAAACTCTCGATCGAGGAGCGTGCACTCTATAACATCATTCACAAAAACAGCACAGATTTTGTAGATCAGATATTTGGTGATAACAAATGACTCTGGAGACGCAATCCATCAGCGCTACCATAGATCAGGTGCAGAGTTTTCTTGCCACCTTTAAGGACAAATCTGGTTCCTTTAGGTACGTAGAAGAAATAGACCAGATGATGGCAAAACAAGTCAAGTATATTGTAGTTGATTACAATGACATCGTATCCCAAAAGGACATCGAGATAAAGTTCAACACAGAACCAGACGAGATTCTTTTTGCATTCTCGCAGGCAATAAGAAACATTCTTGAGGAAAGATTCCCAGACTACGCAAAAAAAATTGCAGACGACATCAGAGTCAGAATAGCAAACTATCCAATTCAACGCAGCCTGCGCCAGATAAATGCCGAAGTCATTGGCAAGATGACTAGTGTGTCTGGTATGGTGGTGCGTGCATCAGAGATAAAGCCACTTGCAAGAAATGTGGTCTACAAGTGCGCGGCAGGACACCACACAGAGGTTCCATTGGAACGCGGCGTAAATGTTTACACGCCAAGCAAGTGTTCACATGAAAAGTGCACTCATAGGGATTTGAGAATAGATCCAGAAAACAGCAAGTTCATTGACTTTCAATTAGTGCGATTGCAAGAGCTTCCAGAAGATCTGCCACCAGGCCAGCTACCGCATTATGTAGATGTAACAATAAAACAGGATTTAGTAGATTATGCAAGACCGGGAGACAGAGTCATATTAACAGGAATTGTGAGAATCGAGCAGGAGCAGATTACGGGCACTCGGGTTCACAGCGGCCTTCACAGACTACGAATTGAAGGAAACAACATTGAATTTTTGGGTGGTCGCGGCACAAAGAACTCAAGAAGATCCGAAAGAGAAGAAATTTCTCCTGAAGAAGAAAAATTAATCAAATCATTAGCAAAATCGCCAGATATTTATGAGAGATTGATAAACTCATTTGCTCCACACATACAAGGACACTCTATTATCAAAGAAGCTGTTTTATTACTTATGGTAGGATCAACTCAAAGAGTATTAAAAGATGGTACAAAGATACGAGGCGACATCAACATTTTCCTCGTCGGTGATCCAGGTACAGGTAAGAGTGAGATGCTTAAATTCTGTGCCAGAGTTGCACCAAGAGGGCTTTATACTTCTGGTAGAGGTTCAACGGCAGCAGGACTTACAGCGGCTGTAGTGCGTGACAAATCAGGAATTCTCATGCTCGAAGCTGGCGCCGTAGTTTTGGGCGATCAGGGATTAGTTTGCATTGATGAGTTCGATAAAATGAAGCCAGAAGACAGAAGTGCACTACATGAAGTCATGGAGCAACAATCGGTAAGCATTGCAAAAGGAGGAATCGTGGCAACACTTAATGCAAGAACATCGATTCTCGCTGGAGCAAACCCGATGTACGGCAAGTATGATCCCTTTAAAAACATCACAGAAAACGTAGCATTACCGGTGCCACTCTTGACAAGGTTTGACTTGATTTTTGTGGTTCGTGACATCCCATCAAAAGAAAAGGACAAAAACATTGCACAACACATTATAGGACTACACAAACGAGGATCAACAGATAGCAGAGTGTTAGTGGATGTTGACATTTTTACAAAATACTTGGCATATTGTAAAAAGTTTGATCCCCTTCTTACACCGGAAGCTGAAGAAAAGATTCTTGACTACTATCTGAAGATGAGAAATGTAGAATCGGAAGAAATGATCACAGTTACACCAAGACAGCTTGGAGGCCTCATCAGGCTTGCTACAGCACGAGCTAGGCTGTTAATGAAAGACCAAGTTGACGGTGAAGATGCAGAACGTGCTATATTTTTGATTCAAAGCATGCTTGAAGAGGCAGGAGTCGACGTAAACACTGGCAAAGTAGACCTTGGCGTGCTTCAGGGAAGACCACACAGCGAAGTTTCAAAGTTGCAATTATTCATGGACGTCCTCAAATCACTTGAAGGAGACAGCAAGACACCTGTGGAAGAAAAACTCTTTGTAAAGGAGCTTGCCAAGACCAACAAATTTACTGAGGAAGAGGCAAGAAACTTTATTCGAAGGATGCTGCGTGAAGCATCAATTTATGAATCCAAACCTGGCCACTATAATCGTGTATGAAAATAGACGAACTGACACTAGGCCCTTCGGCAATACAATATCTGACTGAGCAAGGACTCACAAAACTATATCCACCACAAGAACAGGCAGTAAAGGCAGGCCTTCTTGATGGGGAAAACATCTTGGTTACAGCACCAACGGCTAGCGGTAAAACGCTTATTGCGGCTCTTGCGATGTTGCAGTTTTTAGCATCAAAAGAAGGCAAGGTGGTGTACCTTACACCACTTAGGGCATTGGCGTCGGAAAAGTTTGCCGAATTTAAGAAAATGGAGCAGGTAGACTTTGGAAGGACTGTCCACGTCTCAATATCTACAGGAGACTTTGATTCGGTGGACAAAGAATTGGAAAATGCCGACGTCATAATACTCACAAACGAAAAAATGGACTCGCTGATTCGTCATAGCGTAGAATGGATCGACAAAATAGGTCTGGTTGTGGCAGATGAGGTTCATCTAATTGGGGATCCAGAAAGAGGCCCAACACTTGAGATAATACTGACAAAACTCAAGGAGCTACCAAACAAGCCGCAAATACTCGCACTCAGTGCAACAATAACTAATTCAGATGAGTTGTCAGAATGGCTTGGATGCAAGCATGTTTCAAGCAAATGGCGGCCGGTGCCGCTAACCGAAGGTATCTTCGATGTGGAACAATGGTAACTCTACAGAAGTAGATTGCAGCATACGCGGTCCTGCAATAGACCTTTGTCTTGAGACAATAAAGAACGGAGGCCAGTCGCTTGTTTTTGCAGAAACAAGGATGCGTTCTGCATCGCTTGCGGCAAAAGGTGCAGAAGCGGTAGCGAAGCTTCTCTCAAGATCAGAAAAAAAAGATCTGGAAGACATATCTGCAAAAATACTTGATGTCAACGAACACACAGAAATGGTAAAGATGCTTGCCAGCCTGATCAAAAAAGGCGTCGGGTTCCACCATGCAGGATTAAATCAAAACTGTCGTGAAACAATCGAAGCTGAATTTCGAAGCGGAAAGATAAAACTACTCGCATCCACGCCGACGCTTGCGGCAGGGGTGAATTTGCCTGCACAGAGGGTGGTGATATCGAACATCGCAAGATACGACGTAAAATCAGCAAGTAACAAACCAATTAGTGTCCTAGAATACAAGCAACTATGCGGCAGAGCAGGAAGGCCACAGTATGACAAATTTGGTGAAGCCATAATAATTGGAAACTCAAACGCCGCCGACCTAATAGAATATTATATCAACGGAACGCCAGAACCAATTACCTCTCAGCTTACAAATGACAAGGCGCTGAGGGTCCACATTCTAAGTTACATAGTTTCAAACCCGGGCGTAAAAAACGAGGATCTTTTAGAGTTCTTTCAAAAAACACTTGCAGGAATTCAGACAAGGAAAAACACACTCAGGTTTTCAATAGATGTGGCTAAGAGGTTTCTTCTCAACGAAAAGCTCATTGTCCAAAAGGCAGAAAGATTTGCAGCTACGGAATTTGGTAAAAAAATCTCAATGTTATACCTTGACCCGCTAACCGCAATTTACTTTAAGCGTGGCCTCGAAATAGTCTCAGAAAACAGAAAACATACACTTGGGTTTTTGCACCTAATTACCAGCTCGGAGGAATTCTTTCCAAAGTTCTCCTTTCGTAACAAAGACTATGAAATTATGAGCAACTTGATTGAGAACCATTCTTCAGAACTAATAGAACCAATTTCGGAATATGACTGCTCGAGAAGCTTGCTTGCACTACATGCGTGGTTAAATGAATCATCAGAAATCCAGCTCTCTGACAACTTGGGAATCGAGTCCGGTGATATGCACAGGATGGTGGAGATGGCAGATTGGTTGGCGTACTGCCTGTATGAACTCGCAAAACTCCTCGAACGCCAGGATCTCTTGGAGGAGCTTGCGATGCTAAGAAAAAGAATCCAATACGGCATCAAAGACGAGCTCATCGATCTCGTTCAAATTAAGGGAATAGGACGAATTCGTGCCCGTAAGCTATTTGCAAAGGGGATAACAAACCTCGAGGATCTTCGCAGAATCCCAGTTGACAAACTTGCGCAAATAGACAAAATCGGCCCAACCATTGCAGATAATATTAAATCCCAACTGAAAAAAGTAAGGTAATTGCAAGAATATGTGATTGCGGCAATAGTGTGCTCACTTGTCGCATTTTTTGTTGTATTTGGCATGGTGCCTCTTCTGATACAACGACTCACAAAACACAACTGGGTTGTCAAAGACGTCAACCGAGTAGGCGGTGCAATGATTCCAAGGCCTGGTGGGCCAGCAATATTGGCAGGAATAGTTCTTGGGGAGATCTCGCTTTTCTTTCTCTTTCCAGCGGAGGCACAAACAAAACAGATCGTTGCAATTGTAGTAACAACATCGCTTGCATTCTTGGTGGGGTTCATAGATGACAGAAGGGTGATGGGTGGATGGTTCAAACCACTTGCATTGGCGGGCGCCGCCATTCCAATAATTTTGCTTGGGGTGTATGAGCCAAATCTTTCATTTCCACTCTTTGGGACAGTAAAGATTCCTGCACTGTATCTCGGCGTCATAATCTTCATGATCCCAATCACTGGCAACACGATAAATTCTATCGATGTAATGAATGGCATCGCAAGCGGATTCATGGTTATTACATCGTTTTCTCTTGCGATAGCACTTTTTGTTTTGCAAAACTACCAAATTGCTATTATGACACTGCCTTTGGCATTTGCATCTGTTGCGTTTTACAGATATCACAAATTCCCAAGCAAGATATTTCCTGGCGACTCCGGCGCACTGACACTTGGAGCAGCATATGGTGCAATTGCAATAATTGGGCATGTCGAAGTAGTTGCAGCAGTAGCTCTGCTGCCAGCTGTAATTAACTCGTTCTTGTTTCTATCGAGCGTCAAAAAAATAGTAGAACACAGACAGATAAAAGGACCGACGATCCATACAGACGATCACAAAATTATGGCAAGCAAGGACGCAGAAGCTCCTATAACTTTGGTGCGTCTGCTGGTTGCAAGCAAGCCGTTGAGTGAAAAAGAAATAGGCTTTGCAATATTTCGGCTTGCCGTCTTCTCAGGGGTTCTGGCAGTAATTACGGCGTTTCTAATGGGAGTGCAACTATGGCCCAGTCCATGATCTATCTTTTCATAGGCCTGATGTGGGCACTGATACTTGCCGGAGGTGGCATACTCGTTGTGCTTGTGTCCAAAATAACCATAGTGGGGTATGGCGAAGAGCTAGACATTTTCATAGCTTCGGTAATCAAGGCTGTAATTGCCATAATTTTGGTGGTGTTTTGGGTACTAGTTCTAACCAAGCTGAAAAACAAAATATTTCAAAAACAGATCAAATCTTAGTATTTCCAGTCGGACTGTTTTTTGTCGTATTCTTTTCTTGAGTACTTGGTTTTTGCAGGAACACCCGCTACCACCGTGTTTGGCGGAACATCTTTTGTGACCACTGCACCCATCGCAACCACACTATTTTCACCCACCGTCACACCCGCCTTGATAACTGCCCTTGAGCCAATTATGGCACCATCTTTAATTGTCACACCGATCATTTTCTGACTTGGTGGGTATGGATCGTTTGTGAGCGCTGCAGCCGGTCCTATGAAAACATTTTTGCCGATTCTTGAGAGCGGCGGTATGTAAACTAGGCCTTCGATCATGGTGTTATCACCAATTACGACGTCATAATCAATGTGTGCAAGTGAGCCTATCTTGACGTCGTTACCAATTACCGTGTTGTCTCCTACATATGCAAAGTGCCAGATCTTTACATTCTTTCCAAGCTTTGCCTTTTTTGAAACAAAATTGGTTACCAAACTATCACAGATGCCATGGTTTTGCGTGTTTAATTATTTTTTGAGGAAGGTTTTCCTTGTTTTTCTCAAGAAAGTTCATGTCTTGCTCTTTGTCTCTTAACTCGTCTGGGAGCATGATTGGAATTTCCTCGATTATGGGATAAAATCGATTACATTTGGAGCAATACAGTGCACCCTCCGATACCATTTCCTCCTTTGAGCGTATCTCAAAGATCTCAAGGGGAAATTGTTTATCAATTGGACACACAAGCATGTCCATCATTTTTTTGTTCATAACTCTAGGTATATTGGTGCTCCTTTTTGGCTAGATAAAAGAGCTGCTTCGGCTATCTTGGTGACATTAACTGCGTCGGTAGGCAGAACGCGTGGATTCTGCTTTAGCTGCAGAGAATCTATGAAGCTTTTTATCTCAAGTGTGAGTGGTTCTTGTTTTTCGTATCTAGGTATCTCGGTACCACCATCTTTTTCGATTCTTACCTCCTGTGATATGAAGTCGCCGGAGATTATTCCATCGGTGCAGACTGCATCAAAGTGCCTTACACGAGACGGCGTGATCCAGTTGGATGAGATTATGGCTACTTTGTTGTCTTTAAAGCCGAGCATTATGGTTGCAAAATC
>JBKBQK010000036.1:0-11453 GCA_046292705.1 Candidatus Nitrosotenuis sp.
AGCGCGGCAGCCTCCTAAGTTGCAGGTCGAGGGATCGAAGCCCTCCAAGCCCGCTTTATCTGTACGAAACATGTCTTCCGACGATGACTTTTTGATTTGGCAGCACACCGACGTAACGCCAACCCAGAGCGATATGCTGCACTGCTTCATCTGTTATGATGACACGATCTACTCGATCCTGTTTTCTCATAATCGAATTGACAAAACACGAGTGATTCGTAACTTTATCTATTATTCTTTGTTCACAATCCTGTTGATATCTATAAGAAGAATCGAAGAAAGAGATCGCAATAAAAATTTTGAAACCGGAAACTCTCATTTTGATTATGATCATCAAGGAAATAAGCTCGATTTGGGATTTTACATAGACCGTGACATTTCACAAAGATTTGAATCCTATGTGCTTGAAGAAAATAATAACATAATTGGATTACTTTCAATTCAGAAAAGGGCCGATCATCTCTACCTTAGTCGCATAGGCATTCAAAAAAATATGAAAGGAAAAGGGTTTGGCTCTATGTTACTTGAATACGCTGTAAAGTTAGCCGCTGAATACGGATATGATGGAATTCTGGCTGAAGCTAATAGTGAAGGGATACCCTTTCTAGAAAACTTGGGATTTGCAAAAATCAATGAATATGAAGATGTTCATTGGGGGAAATCAGCTATAATGGAATTAAGATTCTACAAGGACTAAACGTGATCGTGGAGAGGATATTTTTCTATTACCTTTCCAGCTTTTTTAGACCAACAGCTTAGATGCAAAACTGATTCATCTTTTGGCAAGTATATTCTTATGTCCCCTTTTGCGAATCGTTTATTGCAATTTGGACACATCCTAGCATGCTTTAGCTTGTATTGTTTAAATTCATCTCTTACATATTGGTTTTCCTGAATATACTTCTCAATCAGACGGCTTTTTGATTCCCCACTTTTTTCAGACATGTAATTTAGGAAATCATCCATCTCTCTTGATATGGAAATTCCAATCTTTTCAACCAACTCTTCTTCATTCATACCTTAGTCATACCTTTCTTTTAACCCTTTTTCAATTCAAACTTATCATAATAATAAATTAGCAGCAAGGAATTAGTAAACCCAGAACCTCGAAATTGACAAATTGTTAAAAAATAAATGTGTGTTTCGTATAGCCCGGCTTTACGAGAACCTCCAAGCCCGCTTTATCTGTACGAAACATGTCTTTCGACGATGACTTTTTGATTTGACAGCACACCGACGTAACGCCAACCCAGTGCGATATGCTGTACTACTTCATCTGTTATGATGACACGATCTACTCGATCCTGTTTTCCCGCTGCTGACATAATTCAGCAACTCTTGGACCTTTTCGAGCTGCTCTTGGGTCACCCTCGATTCTTACCTTGAGTTCTTCTTTTCTTCCTCTTCGTCTTTTCTGATTTCTGTGTCTGGAGTTCTTCACTTCTTCTGAATGTTTCTCTCATTTCCGTTACTAACGATTCGGTAACTGTCTAGAGTTTTGAAGTTCCCACACCATCAGATCTATATTTTTGATAAATACACTTTCTGATCAGCATGATTCCAAGGTACGTGTTGTCCGAAGACGGAAACCTTGAGTATTACCGTAATCGTTGCAATGTACTTGAACAACTAGTCAACAGGCTCAGTGAGGAGAACAAACTCCTCAAAGAAGAGAACAGACAGTTAAAGCAAGAGCTGGCTGTCATAAAAGAGACAGTCTCATCCCTTGTTGCCAAAAACATCAACGCAAAACCTGACAAAAAACCCTACAACAGCACAGCAAAAAAACTATGCCGGCCCTCAACCCATCAGAAAAAAAGCAGACCAAACCGGACCATTCAGACCGTACCGTAACAGTGGACCAGAAAAGATGCAGCATATGCGGCAGCCCCACCTTTCCAAACCTACTGACACATACACCAGGTTTGTAGAGGATATCATCATTGTTTCTCTTACAAACAAGTTCTCAACTAATAGTTACATTTCTGGCATGTCTCAAATATTGTACCGTCTAGGTGATCAAAGTGTGCATTGCATTTTTTGCATGTATGGTGCATGTCAAAATATCCGTCTGCTTCGACCTGCCCCACCTCAAAGGACTCCAGTTCTGTGCTCTTGCACCTGATGCAATGGCACCCACAACTACATTTCATAGAAAATGAAAAAGGCTGCTGTAATTTAATTCAAAATCGGAACCCCAAATTATATACGGCAAAAACAAAACAATTCTATTGCCAAAAAAACGTATCATCCCGCTTGAAATAGATGATCATTACAGGTTGTTTGGCAAGGAGCCATGGGAAGTCAATTACGGTGAAAAGTGTCCTGTCTGTAATGTGAGAATAGACGAATATGGTTTTTGTTCCTGTGGTTCTAGCGGCGACTAAATTTACCTAGTTTTGCTGCAAAGATCATTGCAATGCCTAGAACCAACACTCCCATGAGAGGAAATTCCGGCACCGCTGAGACACCGACAATTTCTATTGTGCCCATCTGGGTTGGTTTGAAGTTAAGCCAGACATTGGTTCCATCTGAGAAGAATTCGCTTTTGTGGATTTTTTCGCCATTCAAGAAGACCTCGTATGGGTTCCAGAGCAGTTCCAATGGGATGATTAGTGTGATGTACTCGTCTGTTTCCGTTACTTCAAAGCTGAGCGATTTTGCTGGCTGGTCGAACTTGATCTGTGGGATTTCTGCTTGTGAGATTACTATGAGATCGAATTTTTTGCCTTCCCACTGGATCTGCTTTGTGGTCTGTGTGGTTGCCAGTTCGTATTCGAGTTTGACTTGGCAGCCATGACAGCTTATCCCTTTTTGATCGACAAAGCGCAGAGGGTTCTCATTTAAGAATACCAGTTCAACCTGCTCTGGTAGATAGAACTGTGTGGTTGCCAAATACAGATAGTCCCACGTCCACATGTCGTCTTTTTGTGTCACTGCACCGGAAAGATCATAGTCGACAAACACCTTGTTATCTGTGGGGAAAATGAGCAAACCATACCTTTCAGTGCCTGTTTCTGCATATTGCGGTGAGCCGCCATCCTCATCTGTTACTTGCAGATTTGTAAAGCCGTCTCTGAGCAGATTCAGCTGTCTTGATTGCTTGCTTGGCTCAACGATGTGTGTTACGTGTGCGTCGCCGTTTTCACTAATTGTAACTTTGACAATCTGCACTGCGGGGGTTCCAAAAGAAATCTCCTGGGCAAACGTGGTTGCAGGTATTACAAGCAGTGTGAGAATTGTTATGCCTAAGAGGATTTTTTGCAACTTTTCACCTATTCAGAAATTGAGACTTTGAGCATCTTGACCTCATCTAGTGGGCAATCGTTCCTATCTCTTGGCTGGTTGACTATGGTGTCTGCCACTTCGATTCCCTCGGTTACTTCGCCAAATACAGTGTACTGCCTGTCAAGGAACGGACTGTCAGTAGTGACTATGAAAAACTGTGAGCCTGCACTATTAGGATCCATGGCCCTTGCCATGGAGACTACACCTCGAAGATGCGATTTTGGGTTAAATTCTGCTTTGATTGTATAACCTGGACCTCCGAATCCCCATTTTGACTTGTCTGTAGTCTTTGTGTTTGGGTCTCCACCCTGAATCATAAAACCGGGGATAACTCTGTGGAATAGTGTGCCGTCGTAAAACCCGTCTTGCGCCAGCTTGACAAAATTCCTAACAGTTTCTGGCGCTATGTCCGGTAGTAATTTAAATACAATTTTGCCAAATTTGGTTTCAATTGTTGCTGTAGTCAATTACAGCCTAAACCGCCCCTTAGCATAAGAGTCTTGCTATTAAATTATTTTGAAACTATTTTGTAATTATTTCAAATTTTTGTTTTGGGCAAACCGCAAAAGTTTTCAAAATCTGTTTACAACATTTTGAGGATCATCACTTCATGACAGATTATAATAATTTTTTGTGGGCCATATAGAACACATTGTTTTTTGAAAAAGTTATAGTCTTATATAGAACGAGAAAAATTACAAGTTGTGAATCGCACAAATCAAAGCACCGTCATTAAACAAGCAATCAATTCTTATCTTGAAAAAGGGCTAACTGACAAACAAGACATTTACAGCAAAGTTGTCGAGGAGCTGGGAGTTCCAAGACCAACAGTGCGAAGGGTTGCACGCGAACTCAGAAATGAATTGCTAGCAAAGATTAAGATTTTACAGTCCGAAAGCCCACAAGCAGATTCATCTGCAAGACAGGAAGACGAATAAACTTCGTTTATCTTTTCTTTTATTCTCATCACCAAAAAACAGCATTAACGTTATATTCGACTTTTTTTTGGTTTAAGACATGGGATATTTGCGGAACCACCTGGCAACGGTTGTTGTTGGTTGTTTTGCGGCATTTTTGACTGGTATGTACTTTTACATGCCCCCCGCATTGAATTCTTTACTTCTCGTCTCAACAGGCGTGACTTGGTTTTTGGTATTTATCTGCTGGATCGCGCAGAAGAGTGCTGATTACGCAAGCAAGCACGGACACACGCACGAGCACAACGAAAAAAAAAGCTCGAGTAGTGTAATTATACATTCACATGGCACGCAGACCGTAAGCGAGTTAGCGAAGCTTCGTGACATGTTTACAGCTGAGTTGAATGACATAAAGGACGAAGTGAGGCTCAAAGACGACGAGATAAGCAAGTTAAAGCAGCAGATCGCAAACTTGGAGACTCAGGTACAGATCGAGGCGCTTAAAGCAGAGCTGGCCAATCTTAAGGCACTAGCGGCAAAGGAGCGCACAAGAAGAAAATACTAACCGCAGTGCTTGCAGCCGCAGCCTTTATGGTTTTGTTTGCAGCTAGGGCAGCTTACCGCACCGCCAAAATGACATTTACAATTACAGTTATTGTTTAAAAGATCTTCTGCCACTATATAGATAATTACTACGTCATCTTAATATTTGACTGTAAGGCGATTTTACTTAATGCTACAAAAGCTAATCGTTGCAGCCGTATTTTTTGCAGTCGCGGTTTCGATCAATTCAGCGTTTGCGGAAACAACAGTAACCCCACTTGATGCTTCTACAGCTCTTGAAAAAACCACAGTTCCATTCTCTGCTCCAAAAAATAACAAATTGCCTTGGGGATTTGTAGAAGGAAAGATTGCAAACCCAGTTGAGGGCCATCCAGTGATTATTCAAATCTTCAAAAATGGTGAGCCTGTCCACTTTGCTCAGACCGATGTGAAAGAAGACGGCACATACGAGTACAAATTCAGAGTTAGAGATGTGACCAATGGCAAGGTAACAAGAATCTTTGAAGGCGATTACACAGTAAAGATCTTCAAAGTAGTTTACATCAACAGAGACTCTACTTCAATCTAGAAGCAAGTCGAATAGTCTCATCAACCATTTCTTTCAGTCTTGTTTTCGCATTTTCGTCAACGATTGCGCCGTCTTTTAGCATATCCACTGTCATAAAGACGGCCTTTGGATTTGTCACTACTCTGAAGTAGCTCATGAGCTGTGTGAGGAGAGTCTGTACGTCGATGAATCCGATGTTGCCTGATGCCAAGATTGCAAGGCCGGCAGTTTTTCCCTCTGTGTTTTTGTAGTTGATGAACTCAAAGAGGTTTTTGAGCGCCGAGCTGAAAAACGAGTTGTAAATCGGGGTTCCAACAAGCCAGACGTCTGCTTCCGTGATGTCTTTTACTGCCTGTGTGGTGATCTGGCTATAGTTTTCGTTTGGGCCGCGGTAGTAGTCTATTCCACCATCAGAGAGGTTGACAAATTTTGTGTCGGCGTTTTTTGATTTTGTGTATTCGTAGACAAATTTCATCATTATCTGCGTGTTTGCGGCCTTTCTGGGGCTACCAGAAATTACGACTATTTTCACGAATTTGGTCTGCTTCTACTTTATTTAAATTAAAAAGTGAACTATCTGAAATTTAGTGAAGATATGTTAATCTGGCAGAGCTACCAAAAATACTCTTCTGCAAAAGTAATGTTGACTTCCTACAATAATGGATAGTAAAATAGACTCAAGAATCTTGGCTGGAATAGAACTCGTTGGGGATTTAGGATATCTTCTGCTTGTTTCCACAGCAGTTGGAATTGTTGCGTATATTCTAAGGCAACCTTTGGTTCTTGGGTTTTTGGTTGCAGGAATACTGATCGGCCCGTTCGGGCCATTAGTTTAATCAAGGATGTGTCCATGCTGAATAACTTTTCGGACATTGCAATAGTTTTACTTCTATTTGGAGTTGGCCTGACATTTCCCATATCTCAACTTAGGGCAATCGGCAAGGTAGGTGCAATAACTGCTATTATCGAGGTGTTTGCGATGCTTGGAACAGGCTTCTCGATGGCACAGCTTGGTGAGTTTTCCTTCATAGTGTTAAAGGTGGGACAGGATCTTGGTGCGACGAGTGCGTTTTTGTTCCCAATAATTGGAATGGTCGTAGTATTGACAACAATATTTGCTCCGTTTTTGATAAAAAAGGGAACGAAAATGATGATTCCTTACTGAATTTACAAAAATACTCGCTTTCATCCCTGCCCTAAAGGGCTAAGACTTTCTCGCTCGCATTTGTAGTACCAAGTCCCGTTTTCCTGAGAATTTCTTGCAAGCTCCCTGTGAAAGGCCATCTTTGCTAGTGCCTTTGAGACATCAAGGGGGCTTGCAAGCCAGCCATACTCATGCATTCTTTCCACCGTCTCAGAAACGGTTCGTGGACTTGAAAAGAATGCATCTCGCTCTAGGATTTCGATCTTGGAGGGCACCTCTTCTGCAGAAATAGAAGTAGGCGCAGAAAATTCTGGTTCATGAACCTCGGCGTCGTTTAACATTCTCAAGTAATCTAGGTTCTGCTGGTATGCCTCCTTGATTGATTCTGACGGATCTGGTGAGATCTCTTCGTGGATGACCCTTGCCCTGTTTTCACAAAGTCTTGCTGCAAGTTCTGAGATAACCTCGGCTACAGTGTCGTTGTCTATGTAAAAGTCTCTTGACTCGATCTCTACCTCATTTTCTCCGAATCTAAGTCTGATCTTTGCCAATTACACTAAAAATGTGTAGGTTTTGATTTATTCTACTAGCTTAAAGTAGCTTAAAGAACGGATCAAAATTATTACACATATTATCAGAAAATTTTTCGCACCGTACCACAAAAAGCCAGTTTTAATTAGCAAACGTGGGCAAAAAAATAATCGCAGTAATAGCAGCTATAATAGGCATTGTGGTGTTTGGATACACGCAATACGCTTCTGCAACGCAGATAAGTGCAACAATCACAGATAGCGAATTGGTAGAAAAATCAGAGAGAGGCTCCTTGTACAACTTACAGCTCCAGTTCCATAACCCGTCACTTCTTGTGCTCACGGCAGGTAATACAGAATTTACAATATTGGCAGATGACGATGCATTAGGTCAGGGAACACTCGATCCATTCATGTTGCCAGCACTAGGCAAAGCAACAACTAGCGGCTTGTGGCTCAAAGAACACAGCGCAGATTCAGATAATGCGCAAGTAAGGATTTCCGGCGTTACAAAATATCAGCTCTTGTTTACGTCGATCGAAATTCCATTTACATACTATCCCACACAAGAACAAACTAGAGAATTTATACACGACGCATAACTTTGCAGATAATGCTTACAGTTTTCGGATCAACTGCACTAGATACTATCAGAACCCCAACTAGGATCCTCAAAGATGTACTTGGTGGAGCAGCTACCTTTGCAGGAATCTCTGCAAGCTTTTTTGTCAAGACGGGGCTCATTGCAGTAGTTGGTACCGATTTTCCAAAAAAATACCACAAGATACTGCAGAGCCATCTTGATCTACAAGGTCTTGTTACAAAACAAGGCAAGACATTCCGCTATGATGGAAGCTACGACGACACCCTCACCAAGAGAACTACAAACAAAACCGAACTAAACGTCCTAGCTGGCTTCAAACCACACGTCCCAGACGAATACAGAAAATCAGAGTATGTCTACCTGGCAAACAATGACCCCGATCAAAACACCTCGCTCATCAGGGAATTCGACAAAGTTAGGTTCTCGATGTGCGACACCATAGAATACTGGATTGCGACTAAGAGGCAGTCTGTGGTCAATATGATAAAGGCAGTCGACGGTATCGTCATAAACGACGAGGAAGCAAAACTTCTCACCAAGGAGCACAACCTCATCAAATGCGCAAAAAAGATGATGGGATGGGGTGCAAGATACGTCATCATCAAAAAAGGCGAACACGGCTCACTACTGTTCTTTGATGATGTGATCTTTCCATCTGTTGCGTTTTCACTTGAAGACATAGTTGATCCAACGGGGGCAGGTGACTCGTTTGCAGGCGCCATGATTGGTTACCTGGCAAACAAAAGAAGCACCAGCCTCTCCGAAATAAAAAAGTCAGTAATATATGGCAACGTTCTTGGTTCCTTTACAGTGGAAAGGTACGGAGTTGAGGGTCTTCTTGCATTATCTAAATCCAAAATAGAAAATAGAGTAAGGCAATACCAAAAAATGATCAACTTCTGAAAAGTTAAAGAACACAACACCAAAACTCTGATCATGGATAGAATGGAAGAGATCTTTTCGTTGCAAAAAGGTCTTGCAGATATGATGAATCTTGATAGATACCCAAAAGATGTAGAAGGCAGAATCGCTGCACTCTGTACTGCCATAGTACAAGAAGCAGTCGAGCTGCAGCGCACGACCAACTGGAAGTGGTGGAAAAAGCCAACACCATTCAACGTGGCTCATGCAAAAGAGGAGCTGATCGACATTTGGCACTTTGTTGTGCAGGCATCACTTGAGCTCGATCTAAGTCCAGATGACATTGTTGCAGAATACAAAAGAAAAAACGAGATAAACCGCGAAAGACAAAGAAACGGCTACTAGAGAGAGTCAATAAACTGTCTTAGCTTCTCTATGTCGGTTTCACCTATCTTATCTACAAGCGTAATTTGCTTTTGAAACCATTCTATTTGCGAGCTTGGAGACTCAAGCACCGGATCTGGACTAAAAGAATTAACAATCCTGTTGTTTTTGTCGACACCATATTTGTAAAGTGCTACAAGGGAATGGCCTGCCAAGTGGCCGGGCACCTCTCTACCACACACAATCAATGTTCTGATTGTAAGATTATTTGCCACAAAAGAAAGCAGTGCATCGATACCTTTGTTTTCTGAGAGCAGTCTACCTGCTACGGCAACCTTGCTTAAAAGCTCAGAATTTGAGATCTCCTTTAACAAGTCCATGCTTGAGAGAGTACAGATAGCTATGTGTGAGGCTGGGTTGCCATAAAATACGTCCTCATGTATTGGCAGGAGTATTTTGCAAATCTCGCCTGCAAGATCTGTGAGTTTCATGCAAGGGCACTACGGATTACTTTGGCTGTGAGTTCCAGCTGTTTTTGTGTCACCATGGGCTGCACAGGCAGAGAAAGAACGCTTCTTGCAGCCCATTCAGTCACCGGCAGGCTGATTCTCTTATTGTAAAACGGAGTCCTGTGTACAGGTGTGCCATAGTAGACTGTAGCACCTATTCCCTTTGAGTTAAGCTCCTTGAGGATCTTATCCCTTGCTGTGCTTGCGACTGTGTATAAGTACCAGTTGACCTTCTCATGTTTTCTTTGTCTCGGTAGGATCAAACCAAGGCCGGCAAGTAATTCTGTGAGAATCTTTGCATTTTTTTGTCTCAGCTGTAAAAACTTGGGAAGCTTCTTCATTTGCACCTTAGCAATTGCTGCATTTACCTCCGGCAGTCTGAGATTGAGACCCAACACCCTAGTATCATATCCATGAACCATTCCGTGGTTTCGAATCATCAAGAGCTTGTCTCTGATGTCTTTGCTGTTTGTCACAACGACTCCCCCCTCACCCGAAGTCACCACCTTTGCAGCATACAAGCTGAAGCAGCCAAGCTCAGAAAACGTACCAGTCTGTCTTTTTTTGTAAGTTGAACCCATGGATTGAGCTGCATCTTCAATAATGTCGAGGCCGCTCCTTTTTGCGATTTCAGAGATCTCGTCAATATGTGCCACGTTGCCATAGAGGTGAACAGGAATTACGGCTCTTGACTTTCTGGTTATCTTTCTTTTTAGATCTGCCGGGTCCATAGTGTAATTGTCTTTTAAAATGTCAACGAAAACCGGTTTTGCCCCAACAGAAACTACGGCATTTGCGGTTGCAACAAATGTGAAGGAGGGAAGAAGGACTTCGTCGCCATGTTTGACGCCTGCAGCATACAGGGATGCCTGAAGAGCCGCCGTTCCAGAGTTTACTGCAACAGCATACCTTGATTTGATAAACCTGCAGACAAGCCTCTCAAATTCTTGGACGTTTTTTCCACCCAAGTTTGCGGCCGTTGTGAGTGTGCCTGAACGAAGAACTTTGGCTACCTCTGCTATTTCCTCTCTACTCAAAAAAGGCAGATTTACTGGGACTTTCATGAATTGATTTTTTGGATAGTGCTAATAAACCTCATCGATTCTGTTGTTCTGTGACTCGGCTCTCATTATTGATTTTTATATTATGGGAGAAAAATTGGAGGATACATGAAGGTACACCATCTACAGGAAAATGAGAGAGGCTACAAAATATTTCTCTACATCTTCTACGTTTGCGCTTTTATGATGACATCAATTACCATGTATGCCGTGTATGCGATGATCGAGGAATGGAATAAAAAAGGCACATACGTCATGGGCGAAGTCCTAGTCAAGACTGAAGTACCATTCCCTCATTTTGCCAAGCTGATCACATGGTTGTTTTTCTCAATCATAATCGGCTGGTATTGTGTTTCAAGAATCGGTTGGAAAAAAACTACCAACCTCTACTCTTGGAAGATGTCCCTTTTACAACTGATGCTTTTGGGATTCTGTATTATTACCCTGTATGAGGTATTGTACAATTTTACGATTCTTTCCGCACAAATATCTGCAGGCATAGTGGACAGCAAGGTGCCAGACATTGACTCACTAACGATCGCATATCCTGATCCAAACAGGCCTTGGAATCTCGTCTTTGCAACAAAAATATTTCTTGCGGCATTTTTGATCTCAGCTCACGCGTTTTACTTGAGTACAAGGCCAAGAAAGTCACTTGACGAGATATAACCACATCGAAAGAAACTTAAAACAAATCCTGAAATCTTCAATCAACTTACAAAACCAATTCCAAATGGTTACGCAACACTTCCTCACTAATAATAAAAATTCTGAAAACGTAATCGAATTCTACAAAGAGACATTCGATACACAAGAATTCTATAGGTCTGTTGATACCATACAGTAGATCAGAATACACAATGGCGCCAGACCACGGACAAGGTTGAGTGGTTTGAAGGGAACCCTGGCAGATTGATCGAATGGTACAACTACAAAAGGCTCCATATATCGTTGACTGAAATAGAGGCGCCGTTTGAGGCATATAACAGAAAGATGCCAGCACTGGGAACAGCGATTGATGAGCAGTCAGGAGAGGTATACGAT
>JBKBQK010000037.1:0-11273 GCA_046292705.1 Candidatus Nitrosotenuis sp.
AAAAGTTCCGCAATCTTGAGTGCGGTTTGTTCTTCGTACCATGTTGCGTCTGCTGATTCGGCCTGAAATTTTGATGGTGCATAGATCTGCCATCTTGGGAAAATCTGTTTTATAGAAACTGCAATCTTTATTCCATTTTTTGTAATTGCCAGAATTGCAACCTTTTCCATGCTCTCAAAATTCCAACTGAAATAAAATATCTTACTGGGGGTACTGCCCAAGTATGGCGCCATCAAAGTCAAACAAAATCACCTCGATCTCCACCTTATTGTCCGAGTGTGCTCGCATCCGCTTGTAAACTTGGGCACAAATCTCAGAAAAAAACCCCTTAACGTTACTTATTGTAACGATCTCTTGTACGTGCCTTGCTGTGTTTGCATTCTTTATCTGCCTAATGACTTCGTCTGGCGCACCACAGTCTGATGCAGTTTTTGCCAAAAACTCCATGTCTACTTTTGAGCCCTTGACATGGGTCTGCTTGACACCCATCGCGATCTTGGTAAGCTTGCCAATGAATCCAGCAACGTATGCTTTTTTGATACCTTTTTTTGCACATTGCTCTATGGTGTAACCGGCAAAGTCTCCCATCTGGACAAAACAGTGTTCAGGTAAATTGATGTATTTTTTTGCAAACTCTTCACTTCTCCCACCTGTGGTTAAAACTACGGTATTGTCTTTCATGGCAAGTGTCACGTCTATGCTCTGCCTAATGGCGGCTGCAAACGATGCAGTCGAATATGGTATGACTATGCCCGTTGTACCAAGGATCGAAATGCCGCCTACAATGCCAAGCCTAGGGTTATCCGTTTTTGATGCAATCTCTTCTCCCTTTGGGACGGAAATTGTTATTTTGATTCCATTTTTTTTGAGAATTTCATCACCAACCAAAACCAGATTCTCAATTATCATCTTTTTTGGTGTGGGATTTATTGCGGCTGAGCCGATTTCAAGGCCAAGGCCTGGTTTTGTCACTCTTCCCACGCCTTGTCCGCCGTCGATCTCTATGTGGTTTGCGTTATCTGTGAGCCGCAGGTCAACTATTATCTCCGCACCATGAGTCACATCTGGGTCATCACCACCATCTTTAATGACAGAACACTTTGCAGTAGTGGAATCAAAGATGCAACTTGATATGTTGATTGCGAGCTTTTTTTCTTTTGGTAACAACACCTCGACAGTTTCTACTTTTTTTTGAAACATAATTGCTGTAAGTGCTGCTTTTGCTGCTGCTGCCGCACATGTGCCGGTAGTAAAACCAGTCCGCAACTTTCCTTGAGGCCTTTCACTCACAACATATGATAATTTGTTTACGTAATAACTTTTACAGAAAAATTGGAAAACTCATTTCAGAATTTCAGAAATAATTATCCATATCGCGATTGCACCAAGACCACCATATAACAATAAATGCGTCATTCTATGAGAAACTGGTTTTTCGTCGGCTTGAGCTTGGTTTGCGTCTGCTCCAAAATTACGCCTAAACTCTTTATGGTATGTGTCGTAGCCAAACTCAACTTCTTCATTAGTATCTTTATCATAATATTTCCAAAATTCTGCCTGTGCCGATTCTACATCTATGTGTCTTGCGTTTTCCTTTTTTTGCTCCAGTTTGAGTAACTGATAGGCCTCCGTTATTTCCCTGAATTTTTTGTCTGTATTTCCGTCTTTATTTTTGTCAGGATGATACCTCAGAGACAGTTTTCTATACGCTTGCTTTACTTCTTTAAATGATGCATTCTTTTGCAATCCTAGAATCTCGTAGCATTGTGTTGCATCCAATGGATCAATTTGTCGTCTTGAACATTTAAAATTATATTCAATATTTCTAAATGAGTGAACGAACCCAAATTACGAATCGCAATAGCTGGGGCAAACGGATTTGTGGGAACAAACCTTCGCAAATTCCTCTCAAAAAACAAAATCCAGGTTGTCAGCCTGACTAGAAAGAAACAAAAGAACTTTAGATTTGAAAAAAACCTAGTCTTCTCCGATCTAGCAAGTAAAACTTTGAGTGCAAAACTCAGAGGATGTGCCGCACTAGTTCATCTCATAGGAACAGGAATGCAAACCATAGATGCGGATTATGAGTCAGTCAACGTGGAGCAAACTAGAAAACTCATTAATTTGTGCAAGAAATCAAAAATCAAAAAACTTGTCTACCTAAGCGGCCTTGGAGTACACAAAGCTACTACCTTTGGATATTTTATCTCAAAGCTGAAGGCAGAAAAGCTGATTATTGAATCCAAACTTGATTACACCATTCTGAGGGCCTCACACATTGTTGGCAAAGACGATCCACTCACAAGAAACCTTCGAAACCAAATCAAAAAAGGAACAGTCGTCATACCGGGTTCTGGCTCATATAGATTGCAACCAATCTTAGTTGATGACGTTTCAAAAGTGATTCTTCTGTGTGCTACAAACAAGAAACTCTCAAAGAAGATAGTCGATCTAGTGGGTCCAAAGACGATAAGTTTTGAGAGCTATGTGAGAAACTTTGTCAGAAAAAGAGCCAAAATAAAAAAAATACCTGTAGAAAAGGCGTACTATGACGCACTCAACAAGCCAAAAACCGCAGTATACGGCCTAGACGACCTAAACATCCTGCTTGGAGATTTCACCGCTAGTCACACAAAGTTAGAAAAACTTTGTGGCTTCAAGCTGCGGCCTATAAGCCAGCTGCCCTTTTGAGTATGTCTGCCTTATCTGTCTTTTCCCAAGGAAATTGAACATCGGTTCGGCCAAAGTGGCCGTATGCTGCAGTATCCTTGTAGATGGGCCTTTTGAGACCAAGATGAGATATTATCGCAGCAGGCCTCATGTCAAAATGCTTTCTTACCAGATTCTCAATGTCTTCTTCTGGGATCTTGCTTGTGCCAAAAGTGTTTACCATTAACGAGACCGGATCTGCCACTCCTATTGCATATGCGACTTGGACTTCGCATTTATCTGCCAAGCCAGCTGCAACTATGTTCTTTGCAATGTACCTGCACATGTAGCAAGCAGACCTGTCCACCTTTGAAGGATCCTTTCCGGAAAATGCTCCTCCACCATGCCTTCCGGCTCCACCGTACGTGTCTACTATGATCTTCCTTCCAGTCAAGCCGGAATCTCCAGGTGGGCCGCCTATGACGAATCGCCCAGTCGGATTTACATGAACTTTGATCTTATCGTGCCACCACTTGCCGCATACTGGCCTGATGACTTTATCTACTATCTGCTGCTTTATTTCGGAATTGCTAACTTCTGGTGAGTGTTGAGTGGATATGACTACAGTCTCTATTCTTTTTGGCTTGCCGTCCTCGTATTCGACAGAAACTTGAGATTTGCCGTCTGGGCGAACCCAGGGGATCTCCTTGTTTTTTCTAACTTCGGCCAATCTTCTTGTCAGCTTGTGTGCGATAAGAATTGGAAGCGGCATGAGCTCGTCGGTTTCGTTTACAGCGTAGCCAAACATGAGGCCTTGATCTCCTGCACCCTGATCCTTGTTATCTGTGGCCGTAACTCCCCGTGAGATATCTGGGCTTTGTGCATGCAAGGACACAAGCACGCTACACGTGTCTGCATCAAAACCATATTCTGGCTTGTCGTAGCCGATCTCTCTTATTGTGTCCCTGACTACCTGCTGAATGTCGAATTTTGCCTTTGTGGTCACTTCACCTGCTACGATTACGACGCCGGTGGTAGTCATGGTCTCTACAGCAACACGTGAATCGGGATCCTGTCTTAAAAATTCGTCAAGTAGGGCATCTGAGATCTTGTCGCAAATCTTGTCTGGGTGGCCTTCTGTTACAGATTCTGAAGTAAAAAGAAAACTTCGTGCCATTAGAATCGTTGCCTACAAATCGTTTTCTAGTTTGATAAATAATACGTTGTTTCCTCTAACTATAACTCTACCATAGTTTGCAATAATTTTACCTTCGTGCAGCTCTTCGGCATCGGTCATAATGAGGTTCATGTAGGAATCCACGTTGTCCATTCTGCCTTTATACTCGATTTCATTTTTCAGTCTTACAGTGACTTTCTTTTTCGTATTCTTTTGTAGTGTTGTTAATGGTTTTTTGGCGCTTACTTGTGACAATGGTCGTTCTCTTGTGTTGCTACCTTTGTAACCTGAATAAAAGCCTTGCCTATTTGAGTTCTGTTAACTTGTCGGATGCTGACAGATAAATGTTAACCACCGGGTGCCACCTCAACTTTCATCAATCTTGGAGTGCTTGATTTCCAGATAAACCCAGGTTTAGTTGTTGGTACACAATAACTCAATATCGTATACATTAGATTATTTTTATGCCAAAATCACATCATGTATTGGAACTGCCAATCAAGTCCATAAAGCAAAACTACACGCCAAACACAGAACAATTGCAAATGATGGAGATTTTCAAGGATATGGTTAACCACTGCATCGAGATCGGACTGGACCACAACTGCTCGACTATGAGAAAACTCTCGCTGCTTTCATACCATACTCTGGCAAAATACCAAATCCAGTCAAAATACAAACTGCAATAGTCCATGCATCGGGAAAACTGGCCCAGACAAAGCGCGACATCAAAAAGGCAAGATCCCAAAAACTCCATGTATCAAAAAACCATTTCTGGTATCCTGCTATGGATTCAAAGTCAACGGATGGCTGCTGTCGTTTCCTGTCTCAAACAGGGAATTTGTAAATGTGCTGCTGACTGGACACACTGCCCCAATACGAGTTCCAAAGACAAATACAACACAAGGCAGAATGGGAAGGTGTCCCAATATGCTTTGTCAATCCGAAACGCACCAGCATGAACTGTCCGGTATGCGGAGGGCAACTCCAAGGGGACAGCCAACACAGACGTAAATTGTGATGCAGCAATTGTAGCAAACTAATGGACCACGATGTCGTTGCGTCTATGAACATTGCGTACAAGGGGTGGGCGAAGTTTACTCATCCTTGAGGGCTTCCAGATAAAACAGTGAAGAGGAATCTGGATTTTGAATATCAGAATCCGGTGATCCTCAGAGTCCATGGAAGCAAGTTAACAGAGGTGGCACCCGGTGGTTAACATTTATCTGTCAGCATCCGACAAGTTAACAGAACCGTGATGATTAGATCAGGACTAAAAAAATTAGATGATATCTTGGGTGGCGGCCTAAGAAACGGTACGATCACCGATATTTTCGGCCCAAGCGGTTCTGGAAAGACACAGCTCACACTTCAAATCGCTGCCAACACATTATCGGAAGGTGGAAGCATACTATACCAAGATACTACAGGAAGTTTTCGACCAGAAAGGCTTGTTGAGATTCTTAAATCAAAAGGACTCGATTCAACTCTCCTTGATAACATGACTGTGAGTAGAATAACCAACACGGCAGAGCAAATAAACAGCCTCTCAAAGTTCGAATCTAACTTTTCACTCATCATAATTGATAACATCACAGATCTGTTCTCATTTGAATATTCAAAAGACGATCAGGTGCTTGAAAAAATCACTAAATTTGCAAAATACATGAGACAATTATCACAAATAGCACGCGAAAAAAAAATCCCAATACTAATTGTAAATATGGTTCGCAAAATAGATGACAACGAACAAGAAAACTTGGATTCTATAATCTCGCTTTACACACACATCAAAATCAAGATGGCAAAAAACTCAACAAAATACCAAGGCCAAGTATTCGTCGATCCAACAAAAAAGAATCAATTTTCTTACACGCTCACAAAAGAAGGGGTAATTGAAGTGACTGAAGCTATTTAACCATGACAGCAGTCTAACTAGTTATGGCAGGCATTTTTGATTCCATTCCAGCTATCTCCGTAATCTTGTTTGCGATTGGAATCATCGGTATAATGGTCTATGAGCGCGCAAAGTCAAGAAAAGATACACAACAAACAACTTGATACAGTTTTAACCAAATTCCATTCACTTGGTTTTACACAACTAACAGAAATTCAAAAAAAAGCAATTCCTACCATAGTTCAAAAAAAAGACTGCCTGATTATAGCACCAACCGGATCAGGAAAAACAGAATGTTCCGTCATACCCGTCTTTTCATTTGTTGCAACTACCAAAAAGCTTGGCAAAATAAAAGCACTATACATTACACCACTGAGGGCTCTGAACCGTGATGTCTTCAAACGCATCATCAAATACGCTGAATCGGAAAACCTCACAATAGAGATCCGCCATGGTGACACATCTCAATCAGCCAGAAAAAAAATCACGGCGCTACCTCCGGACATTCTAATTACAACGCCAGAAACACTGGTGATCCTACTGACTCAGCAAAAAATGCTTGAGGCCCTCTCTGAGCTGGAATGGGTCATAGTAGATGAAGTACACGACTTGCTTTCCAATGAACGGGGCTCTCAGCTTTCTGTAAGCATCGAGCGGTTGCAGCTCAACACAAAAAATCCGATAACCAGGATAGGACTTTCAGCCACAGTAGGGAATCCAGATGATGCTGCAAAATTCCTTGTTGGAACAAAAAGAAAGTATCAAATCATACGTGACAACACCATTCGAAAATACGACGTGGAAGTCAGGCACGTAAATGGAACCATTCATGATGTGGCCGACGTAATAATTGACTGCCTTGCGAAATTGAAGCTGGACTCACCAGTCCTGCTTTTCACAAACACAAGGGGCGAGGCAGAGTTTCTGGCGTCTATATTGAGGGAAAAATCGTCAATTGCAGTTGAGCTGCACCACGGCTCGCTCTCACAACAAGTACGCGAGGAAACAGAGGAAAATCTCAAGGCTGGAAGATCGAGGCTGGTTGTCTGCACTTCGTCGCTTGAGCTTGGACTTGACATCGGCTCAGTTGAACTCGTCATGCACTATGGTTCACCACGCCAGGTCTCAAAATTCATGCAGAGAATAGGCAGAAGCAAGCACAACAGGCATTCTTCTGCAAAAGGCATCATAATCACCAATAGCGTAGACGACGAGCTTGAGACAAAAGCAATTATGGAGAGAATTCAGGAAGGCTCTATAGAAGACCAAACTACACACACCGGATCACTAGATGTGCTGGCACACCATCTGGTAGGACTCTCAATGCAGCTTGGCATCATACCAGTAAGCACTGCGCTTGAAATTTTTAGGAACTCATATCTATTTAGAAACTTGACACTTGAGGAGCTTAGCAGCGTACTTGAGCTGTTGGACTCTAACTATCTGATAACATTTGACAAAGAAAAAATGGTCTTCAAAAAGACTGCAAAATGTTACAGGTACTACTTTGAAAACCTCTCGACAATACCAGACATTTTGAAATTCAAGGTATTTGACATCATAACAAAAAAGACAATTGGAAGCCTAGATCAAAGATTTGTTGGCGACTTTGGCGAGCCAGGAAACATCTTTGTTTTGAGGGGCTCGCAATGGAAAATAGTAAACGTAGACGAATCTTCCTTGAAGGTAAATGTGGAGCCTGTGCGCGCAGGTGGCATCACCGTGCCATATTGGGAAGGAGAAAACATACCAGTGGATCACAGAACTGCATCCAAAGTCGGCAAATTCAGAACAAAGATACGAAGTGGTCTTCTCACCCTGCCTGATAATATAATCACACAACTGAGCCTGCCAATCATACCGGACGATAGAGCCATAGTAATAGAATCGGTACGCGGCCAAGGCATGATCGTAATTCATTGCTGTTTTGGAACAAAAATCAACGCAACTTTGGCAACGGTGCTATCCTCCATGCTTTCTTCAAAGACGGGATTCCAAGTGGATGCAAGGTCTGACGCATACAGAATTGCACTGTCCTCAAGGGGCCGCATACTCGAAGACCACGTAAGGCAGATACTTGCGGATACATACGATTTGGATCAATTAGTGACTGCTTCACTTGGTGGAACGCACAACGTAAGTTGGCGCACATGGAATGTTGCAAAGAAATTCGGAGTCGTCGGAAGAGGCGCAGTATATGAGAAAAAATCCGCAAGATTTCTCTTTGAGCGGTATTCTGGTACACCACTAGTGAGAGAGGCCATGAGGGAGCTGTTCCATGACAAATATGATCTTGAAAACTCTGCCAAGGTGCTCCAAGACATATCTTCTGGCAAAATTCAGATCCACTGGCTTGAGGAAAACAAGTTCTCCAAGCTTGCAGAACCGATTCTGGATCACACCACAAAATACTATTCGTCTCCGGCAAATATCGATAAAGGAATACTAGACTTGGTGAAAAGCCGTCTCTTTAAAACCAGCCACAGGCTGGTCTGCGCAAGATGCGGCAAATGGGAAAAAGTGGTTCAAACAAGTGAGATAGAAAAAATACCAAGCTGCCCTAAATGCAAGGCACGCCAGATTGCAACCACCTTTTACTCTGATTACGAACTGACAAAAATCATCCAAAAAAAAGTGGCCGGAAAGAAGATCTCAGAAGAAGAAAACCACAAATTTACGCGTGCATGGAAGGCAGCTTCACTTTTGTCAAACTTTGGCAAAACTGCACTCATCGTACTTTCTGGCTATGGAATAGGCGTAGATACTGCTTCGAGGATCCTTCGAAATATGGTGGACGAAGAGAATCTGTATAGGCAGATCTATGAAGCAGAAAGACAGTATGTGACCACACGGGGGTTCTGGGACTAGTTCTTCTTTTGTATCATAGAATACGGTGTCAAAAATAACTCGGTTCTTCCCTCAAGGCCTTGCTTTGCTACTACGCCACTTACTGAAATGATCTCTCCAATTGAGCACCCATCAAGCTGTCTTGCTTGGTTCCTCCACCCTTTGAGCCAAATTTGTGCTGTATCGTCTTCTACAAACATTTCAGAAAGTGAAACAGTCTCGCCCGTTTTTGTCTGTATGTTTTTTCTTTCAGGCGCTTTTAAGATGATAGCTTCAATGCAGTAATAGTTGTTGTCTGGTTTTATGTTTGCGATTTTTGTTCTAAGATCCGCCAACACTGGTAGATCTTCGTCATCTATTTTTCTAACAAAAGAATTGGCGTCAATTGTGATGTTGTTTCCATACAACTTTGATGGCATGCATTCTATAACATCGCCTTGGCCAAACGAGCTTGTGGCATCTGCGGTATCTACAATGCTGTAAATCTGTTTTTCTTTGCTGACTCCTAGGAGCATCCTCTGCCCGTTTTCATTTTTTGTGCTGGATAGAATTCTGATTATGACTGGTTCTACCTCATTTTTTGCTTGAATCTCAAGAATTGTTGATTCGTTTCCATGAATCTCAAGTTCCTGCTGGTTCATCTTTGTTTTCACACCTATGAGTCGCGCCTTGGTTCCTGCTGGTATCATCTTTGGAATTTCCGAATCGTTTTTGTTCCACAGAACAACTCGTACAGATCTACCATCGCTGCCTTTGAGTCTGAAGCGTAATGCAGTGCCGGGTGCGCCACGAAAGTTTGTAAACTCTGAAAAATTGATGCCGCCGTCTATGATGCCTGAAACCACAATGTTGTTTTGACCCTCTTTGATTTCTGATACGTCTTTTGTAAGAGAATCAATGGAAGGAATGTCGCTTTCTGTGCTTGCACGCTCGATTGTGGAGCCTGAGCCTATGTTGATTGTGAGCTGGCCGTTGAGGTCGGACTTGACGTAAGCTTTGATTATCTTGATGAGATCGCCTGGACTCAGATTTGTAAGCTCAGGCAGATTCGCTTTCTCATCCCAGAGCTTTACTGTGGCAGATGAGTCATTATCATACACCGTCATATTTCGCAAGAAAAACTGTGAGCCGTCCTTTCTTGAAAATTGTTTTTTTGGGGAGACGTTGAGAACCCTAGTTTGCAAGGTAACCTCCTTTGCGCCCGCATACAGATCCTTTATGCCGACTTCGCTTTTTGGCGGCTCTGAAATAGTTATGCCAAGATCAGACGCAACAAGAAATAGCGCACCCTGGTCTGTAAGATAGCCGGCACCTATCTTTTCTTTCTTTTGGGCGATCAGCTTTTCTATGTCTTCTTTTGTGAGCTCCGGTTTTTGTTCAAGAAGTTTTGATAAAAGAGAATCAAATTCACTCAAGTTAGATTTTGTTAAACAAGTGTACTAATAAAAATTTGTTATCACCTAAATTAGAGTGAAATTCAGACAAGCTGTGTCAAGTATAGTGACAAGATCGCTTACCAAATCATACGGCGATCTGGTGGCGGTAGATGGAATAGACTTGGATGTAAAAGAAGGACACATCTTTGGATTTTTGGGTCCAAATGGGGCAGGCAAATCGACTACGATAAAGATTCTCACCACACTCATTCCCCCAACAAGCGGCACGATGGAAATTCTTGGGATCAATGCAATCAAACGCCCACTTGAAGTACGGAAGCGAATAGGTGTCGTTATACAGCAACCAAGTTATGAGCCAAACCTCTCGGTTGAAAAATCACTTGAAAAGTACGGCATGATGTGGAATATTGACAAAAAGACAAGAAAAGAACGAGCAGAAGAACTCATCGAGGTCTTTGGTTTGCAAGAAATTAGAAAGCGCAAAAACGAGGATCTCTCAATAGGACAGAGGAGACGAGTCCAGGTGGCTCGTGAATTTATGCACGAAATGGAACTGTTGTTTTTAGACGAGCCTACGGTGGGGCTTGATCCAAGCGCACGCAGGGGGTTACTTGACTTTTTAAAAGGCAAGGCAAAGAGCGGTCTTACCATATTTTACACCACACACGTTCTAACCGAGGCAGAATACCTGTGCGATCAGATTGCAGTGATCAACAAAGGCAAAATCCTGGCAGTGGACACACCAGAACAGCTAAAAAACACATTTGGGCAAGAAAAAACGATCAAGATCCACCTTCTGTACCGGCATGATGGGTTAGCTCAACTACTTTCTGGTATATCCGACTGTACCATCGATTTTAACACGGGAACCGACATACTGATTCAGTCAAGAAACTCTGAGCTAATACTCTCAAAAATCTTGCAAATCCTAATTGAAAACAACATCGCAATTGAGGATTTGGTTGCTATGCCTACCACACTGGAAGAGATATTTCTCAAAATGGTCAAAGATACAGATGCACCCCACAATTAGACTGGTAAACAGGAATCTGACGATATCGCTCAATCCGGGCTTTCTTGTCTGGCAGGTGATATTTCCAATCGTCTACATATTTGTCGCAGGGTTTGCGTATACGGCACTGATAAAATCGGTTCCATTTGGGAACACCGCACTTGATTACCCGGCATTTATTGCATCTGGCATGATTGGGTTTAACATAATGAACAGCACACTTGTATCTGGTATCATAATCTGGAATGACAGAAGACATGGAATGTTTGAGCAAATACTTGTTGGACCGTTTAC
>JBKBQK010000038.1:0-4604 GCA_046292705.1 Candidatus Nitrosotenuis sp.
GGGTGCTCGTCAGATACTTCCAAGACTTTGATCTTCATTTCTTTATCTCCAAACACGTTGTGGCTTACCAGCATTCGTTCGTCCACAAATTCCTCAAAGCTCATGATCCTAGTATGTTTAAAGCAATAATTAAATGATGTCTATATTTTGTCACTCGGTTTCCAAAACCCTTACATTTTTGCTTGCAAACGGCATCTGGCAGTCTTTTAAGTGTAGTTTTTCACGACTACCGTTTACTATGGCCCACGTAGTTCCATCATAGTTACATGCAAAATCACTTAACTTGTCCTTTTTGTCCCAGACTTTGTAGTATTCTCTTAGCTCGCGCTTTTCATACGTACCAAGGCCGATCCTCTTTTTTGATAAGAATTTGAAAGCAAAAACAACCTTTCTGGTGTTGTAAAGCTCAAACGTATCTATCCATTCTAGGCACCGCAGTATTTGGTCATACGGCACTACCAGCGAGTTTGTGGTGCCGGATTTTGCCTCTATTGTGTATATGGTGCTATTTTTTGTGCTCACAGCAAGAATGTCTGGAAGGCCTACACTTGGAGAGCCAAGTCTAAACGCCTTCCAATCGTCAGTCGCATTGAACCGCTTTACCAAAGTGTCTTCCCAGTGATATCCACGTTGTCGTCGCATTCTTGCGATCTTGACGTTATCTTTTTTCGTTCTCAATGTCTTTGTAGGCTTACTTTGGGCGCTCAAAACTTGCTTCAACTTCATTGTCTGCTATTTATGGTCTATTAGGTTATAGGACCTAGGTTATTGTGTTATCAAGTTAATTTGTGTCCACGAGCCACCCATTTACAAATGCGAGTGGGAAAGCCCGAAACCTTTAGGGCCGGGAGTGTGTCAGACTGCTTCAAAGATGAACCTTGGGGCACTATCAAAACCACAACTTGCCATACGGATCTTTTGTCCTGGCTTTAGAGCAGACACACTTGAAATCGTTCCCATCACTCTGATTATTCCCTCAAACTCTGCGACGCAAAACTGTTTGCCGTCTTTTGCAGAGTACTCAATTAAGGTACCGGGTTCCTTTAATTGCCTCCACAAAAGATCGCCAAAGCACAAACTACAGAAATCGTTTGGTGGCCAGGTAATTTTGTCACACTTGGGGCAGTGTCCTACAAGAAACCTTCCGTTTCTTAACTCACTTTCAAATCTGTTCATGACCCTAATATGAGGACAGTTGATGACGTAGCTGCAGCAGACATGTTTTGTACCAACCCAATCTTGGCACCATCGACTTGGCGAGAGCCGGCGTTGCCTTCAAGCTGCGTTGCAATCTCTACGACTTGAGATATGCCTGTGGCGCCAAGCGGGTGACCTGCGCCTATCAACCCTCCGCGCGGATTTATCTTTTTACTATCTGTATTGTACAATTCGATTATGTGCTTACCTGCATGCCCTTTTTGCACCATGCCGAGATCTTCTAGTATCATTAATTCACACACAGTAAATGCATCGTGAATCTCTGCTACATCTACGTCGCATGGGCTTATCTTCGACATCTGGTATGCTTGTAGCGAAGCTGCATTTGTCGACTCGAGCCTAATAAGATCGTTTTTTGTAAAGCTTGCAGATGTGGTTTTTTGACCAACCCCATGAATCCAAACGGGGCTGTCCGTAAATCGTTTTGCTGCCGATTCTGAAGCAAGTACTACTGCTGAACTCCCAGTACAGGGACGAGAGCAATCAAGCAATCTGAGATCATCAGTTATTTTTTTGGAATTCATGATTTCATCAATTGTATATTTTTTGGGGTTGTACGCGTTTGGATTGCGTGTGGCGTTTTTGTGATTTTTTGCAGAAACGTATGCAAGCTCTTCGTCTGTTGTACCAAACTCTCTTTTGCGTGCTTTGGTAAACATTGAGGCCCAAAACACAGGATGCCTGTATTCACCACGCGATACGTCCCATTCTAAGATCTGACCTGGGCTGTTAAAGCGTTCTGCGCCTACTACGAGTGCTACGTCCGCAAGACCTGCCAATATGTATGAAAATGCGGAAACTATTGAGTTGGTTCCAGAATTGCACAAACTTTCCACACTGTGTGAGATTTTTGGTGAAATACCTACCATCTCTGAAACTATCGCAGAGAGGTACTTTTTGTTCTCATTTGTTGACACTAGTACTGCATCTATGTCTTTTTGTGTAAGATTCTTTGTCCGCTCAAATAATGACTTTGTTGCCAAAGCAAGAAGGAATTCTACTGAAACGTCGTCCAATGAAAATTTTGTAGTACAATGACTCACAACAGCTACTTTGTTCAACTCTGATCACCAAATGTCTTTGTCAACAAATCAAATGACTCTGAAACATTTCCTATTGGGTTAAATTGTAGTATGGGGTGTGTCACACCTGCTTCGATTACCTTATTCAGCTGTCTTCTGCACTCATCCGGCGTGCCAGAGATTGTCAGTGAGCTAAGCATGCCGTCGCTTACGAATTCTTGGTTTGATTTATTGCCGGATTTGTATGCTGCGTAGACGTCATCTGTTTCTTTCCTAAATCCATTTTCTGCTAGAAATTTTCTGTAAATGGCGCCAACAGAAATATAAAATGCCAAAGTTTTGCGAGCCTGCTCCTTGGCAGCGTCGGCATCTTCGGAAACGCAGGTGATGAACTGGCAGGCAGTGTCTATTTTTCTTTTTTTCTGCATTTTTGATATTGTCTCCCTCATTTCAGAAATCGGCCTCAAGTAAAAAATTACACCATCTGCAATCTCCCAAGTCAGCTCAACCATTTTTTTGTTTATCGCTGCAATGTATATTGGAATGTTTTGGCGCGGTGGTTTTATGAGAAGGTTGAAGCCTTTGAGCGAAAATATCTCACCTGAATAGTTGATTTTCTGCCCGGACAGTACTAGTTTGATTATCTCGACATATTCACGCATTCTTCTTAACGGCTTTTCAAATTTGTAGCCGTGCAGGTTTTCTACTATTGGAACACTGCTTGTACCTAGTCCCAAAATGAGCCTCTTGTTGGAGATGGTGTCTATGGTTGCTGCACCCATGGCAACCAAAGCAGGACTACGCGAGTATATGTTGACAATAGATGAGCCTATGTTGGATGTTGTGCGCTGCGCAACGGCGCTAAGCATAGCAAAGTTTTCCATACCCCAAGTTTCAGGCACCCAGATTGTGTGTGTTTTGTATTTGGCACTTTTTTGCGCGCACATCAACAACTCGTCGATCGAAAGAAGTGAGCCAAGACTATATGATACCATGAACTTACCACTAGAACCCAAAGGATTTCCTGTTTTTTAACGCGTTTGCGCACTCGTCTATGTCTTTGTGTGAATCAATTGAGAACCACAACGCATTAGAAAATTTGATGCCATATAGGGCCCCTTTTTTTGCATACTTGTGAAAAGTGTCTTCTTCGATAGAGCCTTTGCTTGGCAGGTCTTTTGCCATTTTTTTATCAAGGTGATAAATTCCAGAATTCATCCATATGTTTGTCAGTGGTTTTTTCTCTTTGAAATCGATTATTTTGTTTCCTGCCATGGACACTGTACCAAATTTTGTCCTCAACTCCACAAGCGCAATGGAGTTTGGTGTCGCAAGCATTCTTTTTAGGTTGATGTTGGTTATGATGTCACCGTTTAATACCATAAACGATTTTTCTTTGATAAGTCTGACTGCCTTTTTTATGGCACCACCCGTTCCAAGCTGTGTTTTTTCTATGGAGTATAGAATTTTAATACCAAAATCATTTTTGTGTTCTAAATAGTTTTGAATCTGCTCTGCCTTGTAGCCTGAACAGATTATGATCTTGTTCACACCATGTTTTTTTAGATATCTGATTTGCCATTCTATAATTGGAATGTTGTTAATGGGAATCAACGGTTTTGGAACATAATCGGTAATGGGTTTGAGTCTCGTACCTGTGCCGCCAGCCAGAATTACTGCATACACGACTTTTGAACAGAATTTAGGTTTTAAAATCTATGGGGTATCAGAAGAGCTCAATTGATATCAGACCAAAATAGTATCCCACAAGTGTCAAAGAGACTCCCCAAACGCACGAGCCACCAAGTGTATAGAGAATAAATTTAGAAATCCTCATTCCAAACAACCCTGCCGGAATTGAGATCATTTCACGTAATACTGGAACCATCCTGCCAATGAAAACTGCTTTATCACCGTGTTTTTCAAACCATTTCTCGATTTTGGCTAGCTTCTCATCTGAGATCTTGGCGTATTTTAGGTATCGTAGTAGGGCAACTCTTCCAAGCTTTGCGCTGATGATGTAGATTGCAATGGAGCCAATGGTGGCACCAACACCTCCAGCCAAACCAAGTCCAATTACCTCTGCTAAACCCATCTGGTTTTGCGATGCAACGTAACCTGCTATGGGAAAAACAGCCACCGTAGGAACTGGTGGAAATATTGTTTCTATGATTGCTGCTATAAAAACGCCCACATATAGATAATCAGATATCAGAGAGCTTATCCATTGAACAAAAGATTGAATTTCTAACAATTTTTTTGCTCTGTTAGATAATAATGAAGTTCAGTGTAGCATTCTACGCAATATTGCTGATCATCGGTATGATCACAATCGTACGTCCTATCTGTTTCTTTGCTGCACTT
>JBKBQK010000038.1:4614-11273 GCA_046292705.1 Candidatus Nitrosotenuis sp.
TTGCGCAAAAATTCATTTCGATTTTCTAATCTTTATTACACCAAGAGATATCTGAAATGCACCAACTGCAAATAATGTAGCAGCTTCTGACATCGGGTTTCTTTGTGTGTCTGCTTCCGGCGCGTTTGCAAGAAATACTGCACCTCCGGCTATTATCATGACACCTGTGACAAACAGCATGATTGCCAGTGTTTTTGAGGCCTCGTTTCGTGATATGAAAAATCCAATGATTGGCAAGGCCATTGCCGTACCGCCTAATGCAATTCCTCTAGTTTTGTTATCGAATGGCAAAAACCCTTGATCTTTTCCCATGGCAACACCAACGTCGGCTCCGTATATTACAAGTAACGCTATTGCAATTCCTGTGATGATCAATGCTGCCTTTAATGCCATGAATCGGCCTCATCTTACTTAATTAATAAATTGTACTGGTTTCAACTATTCCACAAAGTGTGTTATGACATACAAAACACACCCTCTTGGTTGCCTGACTCCGGATGCAAAACAAAATTGGTTATACATTTAAAAGTGAACTTTGAGTATTATGGGTGAATCAAGGTGTCAACCGACGTATTACGAGAAGTCGTAATAGACGAAGATGAAAAAAAACAAAAGGCATTAGAAGTATTTTCAGATAATTACACGCGTCTGATTCTGTCGACTATGATGGAAAAACCCAAATCTGCGCTTCAAATTGCCAATGAAACCAAGATCCCTACAACCACAGTATATCGCAAACTCCATCAACTAATGGAAAACAACCTCATCAAAATCTCAGGGCAAATTGCCGAAAATGGCAAAAAAAACTTTCTGTACAAAAGCAAGATAAAGTCATTTTACATGACATTCACAAAAGACCGATTTGCAATTTTAGTTAATACAAGCGGCACATGCAAATTCTGCTTGCAGTCTGGCGCTTAGCTAAAAGTTCTTTGGTAATCTCACAATAAATGTGGTAGGGTTATTCTTTACCGTAATACTTCCACCATGTTGCTCTACAATTTTTTTGCAAATTGAAAGACCGAGACCCGTCCCAGTTTGTTTGGTGGTAAACAATGGCTCAAAAACTTTGGGCAAAATGTTTATTGGAATTCCAGGGCCAGAATCCTCAACTGCGATTAGGACATTTGCACCATTGTCTAAGATTCGAACATTGATCGTACCTTTGGTGTCGATTGCTTGAACTGCGTTAATCAATAGATTTGTGAATACGGCTTCTATCTTGCGTATATCTACGTTTATTCTAACATCCACGTTTTCTACGTTGATCTTGATGTCTGAGGGAAAATTGCTGTCAACGATGATTTGGTTGATTAGCTTTGTTAAATTACAAGTTTGTAGATTTAATGTGGTAGCTTTCCCAAACTCCAGCACGTCATCGACTTGGTGAGAGATTCTGTCTATGGCCCTGTGCAGTTTACCATAATACACCAGTTTTTCCTCAATTCGAAGTTTTTGTTTACTTTCTATTAACTCGATGACATTTTTTATCGTCGAAAGTGGGTTTCGAAGATCATGCGCCATTCTTGATGCTAATTCTCCAATTATTGCAAGTTTCTGAGTTTTCATTAATTCTTCTGTTTTTTCATTTACCTGTCTTTCTAATTGGTCACGTTGAATCTGTAATTCTTTTTCTTTTAATACCACTTGTTCTAGATTTTTCTTCAAGTCGGCTGCAAGCTTGGTGTTGTCATTTTTTTGTCTCTCAAGTTCCAGATTCTTCTTTTCAAGTTCCTCATTTTTGAGGCTAAGGTTTGTGGCAAGATCCTGCAAAAATTCTATTTTTTCTTTTAGCTCAGAATTCACTCTCATGATTTCATTGAATCTGGAGTTTGATTGGATAGCTAACTCACGTAACTGGTTACCTCTTTCCTCAAGTTCGATTCTGGCTTGATCTAACTCATTTATCGTCTTGCCTGTTATCCCCATGAATTTTTCAAAATCGCCGGCCTGCTCTGGCATGCTTATCAATATTCTGTTTTCTTGTTACTGGTATTATCTTGTGTTTGTTATGATCAAACAAACAAATCTGATGTATGTACTAGTTTATGTTCAAAGAAAATATGCTAAATATGATGTCGCCATAAACCAACTGAAGAACAAAGCCTGCAGCAATGAATATCATATATGGTATTCCAGGCGTGACCCATGTATCCTGTTTTTCACAAAACATGGCATTTTCTGCATGCTTCAGAGATAAATTGAGTTTTTTATGATTGCCTACTTTTTGCTCTATTGAAAAGCCAAACTTGGGGTTAGCAGCCCTATATCCAACGAACATGGCAAAGATCTTTCTACTGGTTGTTTCATCAAAACCCTCAAAGATATTCTTCTTTGCTGCTAGCAGGATGCAGTTTCTAGTTACATTCACAAGCAAGGGGACTATAGAAAGTATTACAGCATTAGTGAGTACAGTAAACGGGGTGATCGTGCTTTGAGCTAGGGTTACTGCCGGTGCAAGCGCGGCCAGCACTATGAGTGCAAAAGCATCGGCTCCACCAAAAAGACCAAATCTCCAGATTACGACTGCAACTGGTGCTACAATCAGGGAGATGCCTACAGAATAAAGCTCGTCTTGAAGGTTGCTACCAAATGGAATCAGAATTGCTGCAATTCCGCCAAACACAATCCAAATCAAGTCATGTATTTCTCGCTTTTTGATATCTGATGCGCACGCAATACCAAGCATAATTAAAGCTAATACTACTCTTAGCCCATCTAATGACGCTAATTCAAACATTGATTACTCTTCGACCTTGATCATTTTTGAATTTATTTAATGTCAAGCTTGCGTTTTTTGCCTAAACTGGGGATCTATTTTGCAATCTTTTTTAATGGCACCACCGGCTTTGAACGCTTCCATAAATGTTCGCACAAGCTGTACATGTTATCCACCATCTCAATTGAATTGCTGTCAAGAACAGAGTCACCGTCGTCGTTCATATCCATTGTCTCATTAATACCTCCGGACATTATGAGGTGCTTTCCACTTTCTACTACCATCCTACTTTTGGATGGTAGTTTCCCAATTCGTATTTCTGATGCACCTAGTTTGTTTATTATTGCAAGTGATGTAGGATCTTCACTGTCTGTTACTATCCTAATTTCACCACCGTTTGCTTTACAGATCTTTATTTTCTCAGGTATGGAGGTATGGTACATCCTCAGTAGGTCTTTTTCGGTGGTAACAATGTAAACTATAGAGTCTGATTCTTGGAGTATCTTGCCTATTCTGGAGTAAATATTGTGCCTGCCCTGAATCACTGATACTGTGGCCGCTTCAATGGGTAGTTGTTTTCTTGTAATCTCTTTGAGATCCTCTGATAACTTGCTAGCGATCTTTTGCATTGTGACAAACTCATTTTCTTTCCTCTGGATTATGTTTGCAAGTGCTTCTTGCGGTTCGACTGGTTTGCAAATTATGGGGTTGGTAAATGTGGTGGTAATAAATCCCATACTTCGCAACTTTTCAAGTGAGCGATACGCCTTACCTCTTTCAATTTCTAATTTTGCTGCTAGGTTGCCAACAGAAAGGGGGCCTGTTTGCAGCAAGCCGATGTACATTTTAGAATCGATTTCTTCTAAATCGAAATGCCTTAACATCGTAACTAATTCATCTTTATCTAGCAACTAATAGAAATCTATCAAAAATCTAGTATATTAGCTTGTATAGTTTGCAAGACCTTTTAGTCGAAATTTTATGGCTATGTTTTTTAGGCTGGAATTACTTTAATTTGGTTTTTTATTGTTTGAATAATTTCTAGCAAACCCTCCACGCCTAATGTATTATCTTCATCTATTAGGTTAAAATGTCCAAGCTTCCTTTGCGGCTTTGATTCAGATTTTCCATACATTTTCAAATAAAGATTATCCATTTTTATTTCCGATATTTTGTATTTGCCGCTGAACTCATTTGGACCCAAGATGTTGTACATTATTGCAGGATGCATAAGCTTCGTATCGCCAAGCTCAAGTCCAAGTATTGCGCGAAGATGCTGCTCAAACTGCGAAGTCTTGGTTGATTGCAACGTGTGATGACCGGAATTATGAACGCGCGGCGCAATTTCATTGATTAGGATTTTGTCATCGGAGGTAACAAACATCTCAATTCCAAAAACACCTGCTCCATGCAGCACTCTCACTGTCTCATGTGCAATTTGTTCTGCTTGATTTGACACGTCGCTTGAGACTCTAGCTGGAGCAATAGTCATTCTAAGTATGTTGTTTTCATGAATGTTTTCTACTACGGGATAGGTAGCAATTTGCCCTTTTGTGTTTCTTGCTGCTATGACCGATACTTCCATTTTGAAATCTACAAATTTCTCAAGCATCAATGATCTTCCTGCAAAATAATTATACGAATTTTCTATTTCGTCATGAGATTTTATTACATAATTACCACGTCCGTCGTATGCATCTCTTCTGGCCTTGAGTAAAACTGGAAATTTGAATTCTTTTGCTTTTTGCCTCAAATCATCGAGTGATTTTACTTCGACAAAGTCTGTGACAGGTATGTTGTTTTGGTGAAGGAAGGATTTTTGCAGGAACTTGTCTTGAATTATTCTTAGTGTCTCAGGAGACGGATTTATTGCAGTTTTTGTTTCGGCGATTTTGAGAACGTCGCTGTTTCCAGATTCTATTTCATAAGTTAGAATGTCTACTTTTGAGGCAAGCTCTAAGATCGCTTTTTCGTCTTTGAAATCTGCTACGATCTGTTTTGCACCCACTTGAGTGGCAGAACAGTTTTCTGTCGGATCCAACACTATGACATCAGATATGTGTTCTGGCATTTTTTTTGCGGCTTCTGTGAGCATCATACCTAGTTGTCCCCCGCCAATTATGCCTAAAATATGAGCCAACAGGACTCACTCAAGTTTTCTAATAAAAATAGTTATTCGAATTCCGCCGGGTTTGACTTAGATATTGTTAAAAGTGCCCAAGTTATTTCCAAGAATTATGTCGCCAAAAAAGCCACTTGTTGGAATAATCATGGGCTCAAGCTCAGATAGTAAGATAATGCACGCCGCGGCAAAAATATTAGATGATTTTGGGGTGCCACATGAAGACCAGATTGTCTCCGCACACAGAACGCCAACGCGACTTGAAGAATACGCCAAGCACGCAGAAAAAAATGGCTTTAAAGTAATAATTGCGGGAGCTGGAGGCTCAGCACACCTACCTGGTATGATTGCGTCACATACCATAATTCCTGTAATTGGAGTTCCAATAATGGTTTACAATGACAAGGCCGAAAAAAAATCCAATTTCAAATTTTCAGCATTTGGTGGCATGGACTCATTACTTTCAATAGTAGAGATGCCAAATGGCTCGCCTGTAGCTACCGTAGGAATTAACAAGGCCGCAAACGCTGGCCTGTACGCTATCAAGATCCTTGCAAATGATCTCCCACACCTAAAATCTATGCTAAAAAAATTCAAAGAAAAACAACACAAGTCAGTCCTTTCGGAATCTGACGAATTAAAAAAGACTGGTCTTGTAAAGTTCGTTCAAAAAAAATTCAAGTAGCTACGTCAAAAGTTTGAATTGAATGTTCTTTGCTTTTAGATGAGAAATTAATCTCTGTGCATGTTCCTTTCCTTCTGTTTCAAGACTCAGTGTGACGCCTGCAGTGCCTGCTTCTATGTTTGAGCTTAGTCTGTCGTGAACGACCTCTACGATGTTGACACTAAGTGCAGCGATTTCATCAACTACTTCCTTTAGTGCTCCCGGCTTGTCTTTTAGGAGAATGAATATCTTGACCATCCTGCTCATTGCGGCAAGGCCTTTTGATACTATCTGGCCTAACAGATACATGTCTACGTTTCCTCCACCAAGTATCGGAACAACATTTTTGTTTGGCGAAGGTTTTGCCGCAAGCAGATAAGCCAAAGATACTGCACCTGCAGGTTCTACTACGGTCTTTGCCCTCTCCATCAGTAGAAACATGGTCTTTACTATTTGATTGTCGTCCACCAGAACTATGTCGTCGATTAATTCGTTGATTATCTTAAATGTAAGCTTGCCTGGCATCTTTACTGCAATGCCGTCGGCTATGGTACGTTCTCCTTTGACTGCCTGCAGTCTGCCTACTTTGAGCGAGTTTTTCATTGCTGGAAATGCTTTTGACTCCACACCTATTACTTTGATCTTTGGATTTCGTTTCTTGACTGCTATTAGAATTCCTGCGGCCAATCCTCCTCCGCCTATCGGCACATAAATTTCGTCTACTTTTGGAAGATCTTCTAATATCTCAAGACCTATGGCGCCATTTGCGGCAATTATCTGTGGATCATCAAACGCATGAATTATCTTTGCGCCGGTTTTTTTGGAAAGTGTTTGAGCCATTGCCCATGACTCGTCGTAGTTTATCCCTTCTAGGAGAACCTTTGCACCGTATCCCCTAGTTGCTGCCACCTTAGCTGGCGATGCGGTAAGTGGCATTACAATCGTGCACGGGATTTTTTCAAGCTTTGATGCATACGCAACACCTTGTGCGTGATTTCCTGCAGATGCGGCAATGACTCCGTGTTTTTTTTCTTCTGGGGTTAGTGATTTTATCTTTGCATACGCACCCCTGAGCTTAAAGGATCCAGTCTTTTGTTGAAACTCTGCTTTGAGGTATACACAAGAACCAGACATCCTACTAAATGTCTCCGTAT
>JBKBQK010000039.1:0-11217 GCA_046292705.1 Candidatus Nitrosotenuis sp.
CATATCAGACAAGCCAAACATGAAGCTTGCAAGAAAGGGCCTTACGACCGAAAAGATGACAAAACAGCAGAGGATGCAAGTCTCCAAGCTTGCATCTGTGCAGTTTATTAAAGCGACCAAAAACGGTGTGTGGGGAGACCCCAGGAGTGCGACAAGCAGAGTAGGGCGTCAGATCTTGGCCGAAATTGTGAAAAACATCACAAAAACAGTGTCAAAGTTGGCTTAGTGATTAAAACTCTAATTTTCACCAATGAAATTTTAATATAATGCCTAGTTAGGAGAGCCAATAAGTGAATTAAATGTCAGTTGACATGGCAGTAAAAGTACTGGATGAAAGCATCGACAAAGTAGTTCTAATCAAGCTCAAAGGCGGCAAGACCATCAGGGGCAACCTCAGAGGTTTTGACCAGCACATGAACCTGCTACTCGACGGCTCAGAAGAGATCCCTTCTGAAGGCGAGGCAAAAAGCATTGGAACCATTGTTGTGCGAGGGGACAACGTAGTTATGATCTCCCCTCCTCCTGCGTGATGATGTATGAGTAGAGGAACTCCCTCTATGGGGCTTTTCACAAGAAAAAAGCCTCATATCAGATGCAGAAGATGTGGTAAGAATTCGTATCACAAGCGTCAGCACCGCTGCGCAAGCTGTGGCTTTCCGGATGCAAGGATTCGCAAGTATTCTTGGATCAAATGGTATGCGTAAATGGAAGTCGCAATAATCCTTAGCTCTATTGCCGGTGCGGCAACGGCTGCAACTTTGAACAGATTTCCCAGAAAAGGCAAGACTCTGCTTTTGGGCGCAAATTCTCAGATAAGGACACAAATCGAGACTCTTAGAATAGAAAAAGACATTCTCACTAAAACAATTTCAAGGCTGTATTCGGACAGCAGCGACTTGACAAAGATTCAGCGGGACAAGCTACTCTCAAGGTACCAGCATCAGCTTGGTGTGATTTTGGCCAAAATAGAGAAACTCGAAGAAGCTTCCAAGTACCCGGATCTAGGCCCACTGGGTGACGGGCTGATGAGCCTCATGGATCAGAAGCTGTCTGCGCTTGACAAACGACTTGCAGAGATATCCTCCAAGATCTCGGTGGCGCAGGTCCAGCTTGAAAAGCCCAAGGTTGAAAAGGGAGAGCCAAAGAAGGAAGAAGCAAGGATCGAAAAAGGAAAACCAACAGTGGTAGAAAAACCCGAAGTCGTAAGCTCAGAAAGTATTGAGGAGATGATCAAGTCTTTTGCAAAGCCATCAAAGAAGCTGGAGCTGACAACGCTTACCGAGATTCCTGCAATTGTTTCACCAGCTACGATTGCGACACCGGTTGAGACACCACAAATTCAGACACCACTAGTGCAAATTCCTGCATCGGTGCAGCAAATCGAAGTGCCTCATATAGAAATACGTGAAATTATTCAACCGCAAAAACCGGTACTTGCAGAACCGATCGATATTGAAAAACAGATTAGATCAGAGCCACCAAAGCTAGAGTTCAGAGACGAGCCAAAGGCAGAAGTTGAGAAGAAAAAGCCAAAGCTGAATATTCCGGAACCAGTCGAAGCAGAAGAAGACGAAGACGATCTTGATTCAATCAAGCGCGAAATAATGAAGACATTATCAAAGCTAGAGCAGGCCGAGGTAGAGTAATTGTCATTTGATGATGCCATTTTGGCATTGTCTAAAGACGCACTAAAATTTGTCAAAGACAAGTATGTTATTGGGTTGGGAAGCGGCCGGGCTGCAACTATATTCGTAAATGCGTTAGGTCAACACATCAAACAAAAAAATATCTCGATTCGTGCAGTACCAACATCTCTGCAGATAAAGCTGGTTGCAGAAAAAAACGGAATTCACATCATTGATTCTGGACAGATACACAAAATTGATGTCGTCTTTGATGGTGCAGACCAGATCGATGCGCAAAAAAATCTCATTAAGGGTGGTGGCGGTGCATTGCTTCGTGAAAATATCTTGATCTCATCTGCAGACAAGGTAGTCATCATGGCAGACTCGACAAAGTTCGTAAAATACTTGAATAGGCCGGTGCCAGTAGAGGTGCATCCTTTTGCAAGAAGCACGGTAAAAAAATTCATCGAAAAACTTGGCGGAAGGCCAGAGCTTCGAACAATTGAACGCGGATATCCATTCATCACAGAAAACGGCAACCTGATCTATGATTGCGATTTTGGTACGATCAGGTCCCCAAAGACACTGGCTGAAAAAATAAAGCAGATTCCTGGTGTGCTCGAAGTCGGGATATTTACACGCAAGCCGGATGTCATTTACAAAGCAGAAGAAAAAGGCACATTCGATGTTTTAAAATGAGATAGTTTTTGTGTTTTCATATTTGTTTTTATTGTATTAAACGGTTCTGCTAACTTGTAGGGTGCTGACAAGTTAGCAGAACTTATTAAACAAAACCCCGTAATCGTTATACGAAATCTTTTCCCCAGCGCAAGCTAGATCCATACTAATGGCGAGTCGATGGTTTACTGCTCTGTACAAAAGTGACACGTAGACTGCGAGCGGGTGGAAAACAAAATATCGTACAGACTAGATAATTCGAATCAAGATTTACCACCTTGAAGATTTTATCTATTTGAGGGTTGGGCATAATTATTCAATCCCGATTTACTCTTTTCTCAAATCAATTTAATGAAAAAAGCTAAGGATCAGTTCTTGACAAATTCATTACCAGATGCATTTGACAAAAACGCTCCTCAGCAAGACACAATCTGAATCCGTCCTTATTGGTATTTTTGTATTTGATAGGTTTGTTTTCTTTGTATAATGATGCTGACCATTTCAAAAGGGGCAGACCATACGTGTATCCCACAACTGTAATGCTGCGGTGCTTTGTGGTACGGATATGGATGAGAATACCAAGTAACAACGCCCTGCACTATTATTTTTCAGTCGGCACAACACATGGCAACAGGCTAATGGTGGCGTGTGGCCTGCAAACCCTGCCAGACAGGAGAACCTTTGACAGACGATTCAAGATACTGC
The DNA here is from genome assembly GCA_046292705.1 of Candidatus Nitrosotenuis sp. GTDB lineage: Archaea > Thermoproteota > Nitrososphaeria > Nitrososphaerales > Nitrosopumilaceae > Nitrosotenuis. The sequence continues at coordinate 3,009 of JBKBQK010000039.1, forward strand.
CCCTGCAAGGTATCATTGGTATGATGGGACAAAGATTCCTAAGAGAGGAATTAGTAGAACAGGATGCGGCAGCCGATTCGGCCATCATACCATGCAAAAAGGTATGGCACAAATCCGACATGCAAAAAGGACGAATTCCAGTATCCGGAATTGATACTACTGCAAGGTGGGGATTCTCAAAATCAAAGGGATGGGTGTTTGGATACAAACTACACATGTCTTGTTCTGCTGGCAGACTGATGGTACCATTGACTGCCTGCATTACTGCCGCAAATGTATACGACCCCCACATGTATGATTCTCTGGTAGGGCCCCTTGCAGGACTGGTACGGCATGTGGCAGCCGATTCCATTTATTCCGGTACAGAGCTGTACGAGTATTCTAAGAAGAACGGAATTGTCCTGGTATGTCCAATCAAGAGATACCGGCACACAAAGGGAGAACGTCTGAAGAGATATCATTTGTTTAGGTCAAGAAATGGACAGAGAATAATCTGTAAAAGATCTGCCATTGAAAGACAGTTTGATAGAATCAAGGATTACCTTTGGTATAGAACCCCTTCCAGTAAGGGGATATGACAATGTAACATCGTATGTGCTGGTGTGTGTCTTTGTGTACCAGGTTGCTGTCTATCATAACTGTGTGATGGGCAGGGCAAGGCCGCAATGTATCAAACATATGCTTGGCAACTGATTATTTTTTTGGGAGAATAATGCCCAACCCTCAACTATCTACCGTTTTGAAGTCTGTGCGTGATCATTGAATTTTATGATCTAGAAAATTCAGTATTACTTGATTTGCATATAAAGGAAATGTAAGAATTTCTGATTTACTTCAAAACTCTAGACAGTTACTCTTTTTCTTCTTTTTGATTTTTTGGTACTTTTTTTCTGTCTTTTTCTGTCGGACCTCGCTATGATTGAGGCCTCTGTTTTTACTATCTCCTTGAGGTCTGCTTGTATGGAGAGCAGTGAGGCTACGATTTCTTCGAGTTTTTTTGTATAACCTTCGTAAGCTGAGATCAGCCTAGACTTGCCTTCGTTGCTTTTGGTAAGGTATTCATTTATGCGTATGATGTTGGTGGTATCAATCATCTCAGGCAGAGGAGGTGCGGGCGAGCCAAGCTGTGCAAGCTCTTCTTGTGCCTTTTGCACTCGATGCTTTAGCTCGGCAAGATTGTCCCCAAGACTCACCATGACAAATCACAGCAAATCTTATGTTATAATCATTTTTGTGGTTTTAATTATTCAACTAATTGGTTTTTTAGCGTATGCAACAAGATTTTTTCGTTTCTTAGCTCATCGATTAGCACCTTTGTTTTTGTTGCTGCGCGTGAGATCATCTCAAAGTATGTCCGTGTCTCGTCGTCGACGAATTTGCTGAGGCGTTTTGAGAGAATCTCGTTTGCATTTGAAATCACACAGATTGGATCAACCAGTTCGTTGATTAGGCCTGTTCTCTTATTCATTTGCTCGCTTGTGCAGCTGGTTTTTCTTTTTTGTTTTAGGTTCTCGCAATATACCGAGTTATATCCCATCATCATGCCTTCACTTTACGCGGCGCAACCATGATTTCCACTTGCTTGGACTTGGTCCACAATAATGAACACAGACTGAACATGTTGCTGACCATTTCTGCCGAATTGGTGTGTATTACAGAATCGTTTTCATCGTTTAGGTCCATAGATGTGCTTAGTGCTCCAGACATGATCAGTTGCTTGTTTTCCTCAACGATCATCCTGCTCTTTGATGGTAGCTTTCCTAGTCGGATCTCTGTTGGGTTGAGTCTGTCGACAAACGCCAATTCTTTTTGGCTGGAAATTTCAGTCAGTATGCGTACTTCGGTGCCATTTTCTTTTAGTAACTGAATTCTCTCAGGAATCGTGGTATGGTACATCCTCATTAGGTCATCTGATGGCGCAACAATGTAGACTATACCTGATGCTTTTTGGAGCAGTTTGCTTATTCTGGAATAGATGTTTGAGCGGCCCTGGATTATCACAAATGATGACACTTCTTGTATGTCGCTTTGTTTTGTGATTATGTATATGTCTTTAATTATTTTCTGAGAGAGGTTCTTCATTGTAGTTATTTCGTCCTGCTTTCTTTCCATGATTATTTGCAGTGCTTCGGAAGGCGATGCAGCAGTGCACAAAGTGGGATTGGAAAAAGTAGTAGTCACCACACCCATGTTTCGCAGCCTGTTTAAGGCACGATACGTCTTGCCCCTGTCAATATCTAATTTTGATGAGAGTGCACCAACGGAGACTGGGCCCGTCTGGAGCAATCCCATATACACTTGAGAGTCAATTTCTTCAAGGCCAAAAAAAGCCAGCGCCTCAACCATTTCTTTTTGATTCATGGCATAATCCCCAATCTCCATTTACCGAATAAAATATGAGATGTTGTCTGTTCAAATTAGACAGACAATGGCCTAATAGATCTACTGGCGGCCCCCACCTTTTGAAAGTTATATAATCTTGGGGTTTTGCACAATAAGCAACTTGGAGATAGTCATTGAACCATGGAAACGCCTTGTCATACACGAGGTAATAGAATACAATTTTGAGGACTGGATGAGGCAGATTGCATTTAGTAGCAAGACTGCAGGTGGGGCCATTCCAGCCATCAACTGGGCAAACGGCATAGTCTTTCAATCATTTAATTTTCCAGATACAAATTCGATAATAGATGAAAAGCTCAAAGGTATTTTGCATTGGTCTTCGGTTATGTTTGCGATAAAAGAAAAATATGAAAAACAGATCATAAAAGACAACGCGACGATCAACCTTATTGACGTGAGTGTCAACGAAGTCTTCAGAGAGCTGGCAGAAAAACTCAAGGAACATTCCACAAAAAAATAACACACATTCATTCTAAAACACTAGAATGTGACGATTAGCTCAACCTACACACAAATAATCAGTGAAATTGGATAAAAGTCCTAATAAGTAAAACATGCATATACATATCTGATGACCTCCTCACAAGTCAAATGTCCTTCATGTGCTAAAAACACACTCCAGACAGACATGACTACCGGTGAAATGTATTGCAGAAACTGCGGTTTTGTTGCAGCAGAAAAGCTCGAAGAGTCAGGTCCTGAATGGAGGGCCTTCTCAAACGACGAATCAGACCGAAGTCGAGTAGGAGCAGGCACCTCACTTACAATGCACGACATGGGACTGTCCACCGTGATTGGCTCCACAGACAAGGATGCTACAGGCAAACCACTGTCTGCATCAATGAAAAGCTCAATTGACAGACTCAGAACATGGGATAGTAGAACTCAGGCACACACATCAGCGGATCGAAATCTGCGTCAGGCACTAAATGAGCTTGGGAAGATGAAAGACAAGATGGGCCTTGCAGATTCTGTTATTGAGAAAGCAGCTTACATTTACAGAAAGGCAATGGAAAAGAAACTCGTCAGGGGCCGCTCAATTCACGGCTTGATTGCAGCCTGCCTCTACGCAGCATGCAGAAATACCGAGACCCCAAGGACTCTGGACGACGTAGCAGAAAGCATTAACATAAGACGAAAGGACGTAGCAAGATGCTACAGGCTCATATACAAAGAACTTGACCTCAAAATGCCTGTTGCCGACCCAACGAAGGGAATAGCGAGAATAGCAAGCATGGCAAATCTAAGCGAGCGAACCAAGAGAAAGGCAATCGAAATCCTAAACAAGGCAAAAAAGATCGGCATGGTTGCAGGAAAGGACCCGATGGGCCTTGCGGCTGCAGCACTGTATCTTGCATGCGTATCAAATGGCGAGATCCGCTCGCAAAAAGACATCTCTGTTGCAGCAGGAGTAACCGAAGTTACCATCAGAAACAGATGTGTGGGCCTAAAAAGTCTCCTAGACAACTAGAGATTTAAAACTCGTCTGAGTATCAAAGTCATGGGAGTAAATTGGTCAGAGTGGCTCGATTTTAATTCAGAGCAGACATCAAGGCTTCCCGAATCACCTGGCGTATACATGATGCATGCGGCAATGAAGATCCTGTATATAGGCGGCACCCAAAATCTGAAAAAAAGCATCACAGACGCGCTAACTACTAGTTGTGTATGCGACTCCAAAAGGTTCCGCTATTTTGCAACAAACGAATACGACGCATTATGCAGGAGTCTACTCAACGAGTATAAAGAAAAACGCGATGGGAATCTGCCCAAATGTATGTCGTAGGTTATTCCTGGCCTTCGATTCCCATTAGTGTCAGCGTTGAACGGATTTGGTTTATCTTTCGTATCTTCCAAGTTATTGTCTCACGTATGTTTTCAGTTTTTTCTGAGGAGAGTTTTGCCAAAACATCGTAGGCGCCGAATGTGCCGTGTACTTCCTTGACATTATCAAGCGATTTGAGTTGTGAGATGACTGATCCTTCAGTACCCAAATCACAATTAATCAGAACATATGCTGTTGCCACATCATCTTCCTCCTGCATCAATGGTCGGTGTGCATAATGTTGCAATCATTTTGTAAATATGCGTCATCGAATGGGTTACGTATCCAACGTATTTATCATAAATTACAAAAAAGACTAACAGCTTGGCATTTTTGTAATTAAACATTAAACAATCATTTGCAGGCGACGGATAATTCAGCTCGTAACTAAATGAATGTTCAAAGTAGCAGCATCCCCAGATCATTCGTTGTTTGTATCAAGCAGACATACACAACAATACTAGTCACGCACAATACGTCAAGATAGGTCTGATGGACCAAATGCCATAATTCTCCCTTGCCAGACCATGGTATCCCAACAGGTCCTTCAGCACCATTTTTTACAATATGCCAAGAACAAAAAATCAACTCAACGCTGTTTATTTTTTTGACACCATATAAGATAAAATATGATATTCATATAACACCACCACATTGCCCAAAAAAAAGGTCGCAGACATTGAGCAGAAGTACGACCGGCTGACCCACATTGGCGAGCTCACCTCAAGAATAACTCACGACATGAGAAATCCGCTAACAGTCATCATCAATTATGCCATGATGGTTAGAAAAAATTCAAAAAACAAGCTTGACAAAAAATCACTTGATCAGCTCTCACTAATCGAAGAGGAGGCTAGAAAGATGTATCACTTAATTGAAGATGTCTTAAATTATGTAAAACTGCCCCCACTTAAATTACAAAATTATTCACTCCATGATATTTTGAAAAAAGTAATAGAGACCAATCAAATCTCAGATGACGTCGAATTCCACCTTCCAAAGAACAACCCGCAAATAACATGCGACATTGACAAAATGGAAGTAGTTTTTGGTAACTTGATCACAAACGCAATTGAGGCAATGAATGGCGTCGGCACGATAACCATTTCCGCAAAAGAAGACAAAGACGAAGTTACGATTGAAGTAGAAGATTCAGGTCCCGGAATATCTGATGAACACTTCTCGCAGATCTTTGAGCCGTTGTTTACAACAAAAGAAACTGGCACAGGACTTGGACTTGCAAGCTGCAAAAACATCATAGAAAGACATCAAGGAACAATCTCTGTAAAAAACAACCCAACTACTTTTACCATCAAGCTGCCAAAGATGCAAAACTCTAGCTAGTGATGTTCTTTTTTCGCGAGTAAAAATACGCGCCTAACCCTGCTGCAAACATGGCCGGCACAACATAATACAACAACCCATAGTCTTGTGTCAGTGCATCTGCTTTGGATCTGGCCTGTTGTGTTGGTTTTTCAAATCCGCTGATTAGAATCTTGGTTTGGGAGGCACCATCTATAGCAAACGCAATGTGCCAATTCCCATATTCATCCATACTCTGGATGAATTCTACTGGTTTTTCGTTTACAAGGACATCGAACTTCTCATCGTCAGATACTTTTGGAAACTCGAAATTGACAAAGGTAGGCACTTTGAACGAGTTTATGCCATCTATGTACAATTTGGTTCCAGTCTCATCAAAGCCTGCTACTGTAAATGAGGCAGTAGAATCATACCTAAAGTTAAAGCGCTCCCCATTTCTGAGTGCATATAGTGGCACTATGGTCTCATCGCCTATTGCAAAGCAGCTATAATAGTTGACGTCGTCTGCAAATAACGGATCAGGATACATTGTGAATTCAATTATTTGGCCTGGCTCGATCTTGTCTATCTTTTCAATGTTTTTTGCAACATCCAAAAAGACATGCTTGTCGCCGTGGATGGTGGCATACACTTTGATGTCATATTCTGTGACGTTGCCTTTGTTGATCATTCTTCCTGTGAGATGGCCGTCCCTGTGTTTTTTGAGGGTTTTATCGTAAATTACTTCGACGTTTGAGTGTGTCACATTATCTTGTTTTTGGAAGGTCACAAGTGGGGCTTCGAGTAATGCATCAGGATTTGTAACTTGTGGAATTTGGATCTTAAATGGGATGTCCTTGTTTGGGAACACTGTTGGGAGCTTCTGCACGACTGTAATTTTGTCCCCTGCATTGACTAGAATTGTTACCGTCGGTGTGATTGGATAGCTTTCAGTATTTTTGACTGCACCCACAACGGTGTAAACGCCTTGTGAATCAAAATATCCCACATACTCGTTTTCTGGCACCCACACGTCTGCAAATGCCGTCATTGTAAAAAGTGCCAAAACCGCAAATACGAAGGTAGACGCCCACATAAGTTAAAATAGTATTTTCGTATCTTAAACCAATCCAATATTTTCAGTTCTGGTACTGCTCAAGTATCTTGAGTACGCTAAATGGGAACTTTGAAAAATCCATGTCTTTTTCCGCAGAGACCAAAAGTATCTCATTTTTCATTGGGAAGCTCATGACTAGCACCTTGTCCCTATAGGACATTGCGAATCTAACTGGCCCAAGCTCGGCATCAAACTCTTGTCGCATCCTGACTCGAAGAGCAAGCTCAAGGTAGAGCATCTCGTCCTTTTTTTCATCCTCAAGTGGCTTTTTGCTTTCGACCATTCCGCCTGCCACGAGTTTGCCTTTGTTGTTAATTAGGCCAGCAAAGCGGATCTTTGGATCTAGTTTCTTTACTGCGCTACAGACTTGTTCCTTATCCATTATTTACCACCACGAGATTAGTTTGAACCATATTAAAAGGGCGATCTTTTTATTGTGAAAACCTGTATTTAATTAGCATGTCACAAGACGTCAATCTCCCACTCGATTATTTCAAACACGTTTCATTGTTTTGGACCGATCTGCTACACCTCATGTCGGGAAAACCCGTAGCACTCACCTCTGTTGGACCCATGAGGAACTGGACAAATGACATGAAAAAGATCTCAACTGAGCTAATAGAGTCATACGAAAGTATGGTGGAATTTAACCAAAGGCTAATCGAGTACTACAAGCAGCTTTCAGAAACATGGAGTGAGGCACAAAAGAAGGTAGATGCTAAGGCAACAAGCCTCCCAACTGACGCCGAGCAACTTGAGGCCTACAAGCGGATCTGGATCGACATTTTTGAAAACGATTTTACACAGTTATTTGATTCTGAGAGATTTGGCCAAAATTACGGCAAGCTTGTATCCTCAGAGCTGGAGCTTACAAAGCACTGGGAAAATATCCTAAATGTTGTGCTCCACTCATTACGACTACCGACAAGAAAAGAGATCGACGAAGTCTACAAAGAGATACACCAGCTCAGAAAACGAGTAACCAAACTAGAAAAGGAGGCCGCAAATGCAAAACGACACGATTGACCCAAAGCTTGTCCAAGAATTCCTCACATTTACAAAAAATGTGGCCGATGCGCCAAAGCTTGTACCTGCACCGGATGAAATAACATTAGAATCAAGCCCCTACGATGTAGTGTATGAAGAAGACAAAGTAAGGCTTCTCCACTTTCGGCCGCTTGTTGAAAAACAAGTCAAAGTTCCACTCGTCATAAGTTATGCGATAATTAACAGGTATCACATTTTGGACATTCAGCCAAAGAAAAGCTGGGTTAGAAAGCTGCTGGAAGGCGGAATAGACACGTACATGATAGACTGGGGAAACCCATCCAACATCAACAAGTACCTCGATTTTGATGATTATGTAAACACGTACATGGATAACTGCATTGAGTATGTAAAAAACGAGACTGACAACAAGAGCGTTTCAGTGCAAGGGTACTGCACAGGTGGCACAATTGCAACGATTTATGCATCTCTGTATCCTCAAAAGGTGCGAAACCTCATAGCTACGGCACCAGTCATAGACGGATGGAAGGACATCACTGTAGTGAGCAACATGG
>JBKBQK010000040.1:0-11077 GCA_046292705.1 Candidatus Nitrosotenuis sp.
AGGCAATGACACGGTAAATCAAGCTCGTGAATTCTACAAGCACACTCAATTCGATGGAGCGATTTTGACAAAAAGTGATGCAGACGCCCGTGGTGGCGCCGCGCTGTCCGTCGTTAAAATTACCTCAAAACCAGTTCTGTACGTGGGGGTGGGCCAAGAGTATGGAGACCTTAAACCATTTGATAAAAACGTTTTTCTTGAGACTGTATTTGGACAAGGTTTCCCAACACAGACTCCGTCACAATCATCACAAAAAGAACCAATGCTTGAATCAAAGCCACAAGAAATCAAACCTGAGACAAAACCTGAGATAAAACCAGAAATCAAATCCGAACCAAAAATCGAAATCAAACCACCACAACCATCGCCACAGAGAAAGACTGAACCAAAATCTGAATCGAAACCTGAAAAGAAAAGCTCGGATCCTTTCGAAGGCATCAGTGACAAAGACATTTCGCTTTTTGCAGAATTGTATAATATCGCACCACCAGAAAGTGATGACGAAGCATTTGCAATGGCAAAGAAAATTCGAGAGTGGATGAAACAGGGACGACCAAAGCCTAACCAAAAATTAGAGCAACAAGAACCACAAGAAGAGCCTCAAGAGCACAAAGAAGAAAAAGAAGTTAAAGGGGGCAAAGAAGAAAAACCAAAGAAAAGACTTTTTGGTTGGTTGAAAAAATGATTAAAACTAAAGACATACTAACACTAGGAGAACTCGACAAAAAAGAGATACTACAAGTGTTGGATCTTGCATTCGATCTCAAAAATGATCTCAAAAAAGGTATCTCAAGGCCGCTGCTAAAAAACAAAACACTCGCCATGATATTTCAAAAACCTTCGACGCGTACGCGTGTGAGCTTTGAGACTGGCATGTTCCAGCTTGGCGGCCACGCAATACACCTTTCCACACAAGACTTGCAACTATCAAGAGGCGAGACAATCGAGGACACTGCAAGGACGTTATCGAGATATGTAGATGTCATAATGGCGCGCGTCTATGAACATGAAACAGTCGAAATATTAGCAAAAAACTCAAAGGTTCCAGTAATTAACGGCCTTTCAAATTCATTTCATCCTTGTCAAATTCTGGCGGATCTGATGACAATCAAAGAAAAAAAGAAAAAACTTGACGGCTTGAAGCTTGCCTGGATCGGAGATGGCAACAATGTATGCAACTCGATGATCTATGGATGTGCCAAAGTCGGGATCTCAATTTCTGTTGCCACTCCAAGGGAGTTTGCACCAGACTCTCACGTGGTAAAAGAATGCAAAAAAATTGGAGATGTTGAGCTAACACAAGACCCACAAAAAGCTGCACAAGATGCAGACATCATAACAACTGACACGTTTGTCTCAATCCACAACGATGCAAAGAGGTTAAAGAAATTCCTCCCAAAATATCAGGTAAACTCGGCGCTTTTCTCAAAGGCAAAAAAAGATGCAATCTTTATGCATTGTCTTCCGGCAAAAAGGGGACAAGAGGTGACTGCCTCTGTGATCGACGGGCCAAAATCCGTGGTGTGGGATGAGGCAGAAAATAGACTTCATTCACAAAAAGCGTTGCTTGCGTCGATTCCCATCTAACGTTTATAAGAGCATTGGAAAAATTTCTCCAATATCGATGGCATATTCAACCATATTACGACGCTTACGTGAAGAAAAGACCAACTACAAAAAGCGTAAGCTATTACTCATGAGCAGGCGTGACTTTGTCACAGTCCAGATCTCAAATGAAAACATCCTTGTCCAGATTCATAAACCACAGTTAACAGGCGACAAAGTCGTAGCATCAGCACACTCTAGATTTCTAATATCCAAAGGCTGGAAGGGATCAAGAAAGAACGTTCCTGCATCTTATCTTACCGGCTACTTGGCAGGCAAAAAAGCCCTCTCTCAAGGAACCAAAGAGGCGATCCTTTACAGCGGCACAAGAAGATACACTCAAAGAATGGCAGCCGCCCTCAAAGGTGTGATAGACGCAGGCCTTCAGATCCCGGCAAGCGAGGAGACACTCCCAAATCAGGACCGCATTAACGGTGATCATCTCAAAATAAAAAACGACGTTGCAAAAATAAAATCAGCAATAGACAGTGAGGTCAAGTAACCATGAGCGAAACAGTTGAACAAAAACCACGAGAACGAAGATCATCCAGACGTGAAGAAGAGGAATGGATTCCTCGAACCGAGCTTGGCAAGAAGGTCGCGTCAGGACAAATCACAACAATGGAAGAAATATACTCCAACGGTCTGAGAATTCAAGAAGCTGGAATCATAAAAAAACTCCTTCCGGATCTAAAAACCGAGGTAATCGATGTCGGCATGGTGCAAAAAATGACGCCAAACGGCCAGCAAACAAAATTCAAGGCCATGGTGGCAGCAGGCAACGAAAACGGTTGGCTTGGCATCGGACAAGGCAAATCAAAACAAATGAGGATCGCAATTGAAAAAGCAACAACTAACGCTTATCTCAACGTAAGCCCCGTGAAGCTGGGATGTGGGAGCTGGGAGTGCAGGTGTGATCAAGCTCACTCTGTACCGTTCAAAGTCCGAGGAAAAGGTGGAAGCGTCGTAGTAGAAATCGTGCCGGCACCAAGAGGACTTGGACTCGTGGCCGGAGGAAAAATCAGAAACCTCCTCAAACTTGCGGGACTCAAGGACGCATGGACCACGGCAAAAGGCTCTACTGCAACAATGAACTCTACATCCAAAGCAGTGTTAGAGTGTCTAAGACAAACATTTAGTCAAGGTTGATTGATGATGGCAAAAGCGTACCTTGTTGTGAGAATGAAAGGACAAATTAACGTCCCGCACTGGGCAAAGAATACATTGAATCTCTTAAAACTAGAAAAAAAGTTTAGGGCTACAATAATTCCGGCAAAAGACAATACTAACGGCATGCTGGATGCAGTAAAACATTACGTCTCATGGCAGGAAGCCAACTTGGACATCACAAAGGAGCTTCTAAACAAAAAAGGAAGAAAATCAGGCTACAAAAAAATTACAGACGAGGATATCGCCAAACTTGGCTTTAAGACAATCGATGATCTTGCCACGTCTATTTCTGAAGGCAAAGTTTCTATGAATAAAATTAAACCAATCAAACCTTGGTTTGCACTGTCTCCTCCAAAACATGGTTTCAAACGCAGCACAAGAAAGACCTATGGTGAAGGTGGAGTGCTTGGCCAAAATAAAGAGCTCGCAGAACTAGTCAGGAGCATGATGTAACTTGGCCACGAGACTCAGAAAGACAAGAAAGTACAGGGGTTCAAGAACCCATGGCTGGGGACAAATAGGACAGCACCGAGCAAGTGGTCACAAGGGTGGTCTTGGCAAGTCAGGAATGCACAAGCACCTGTACAGCTCACTACTCAAGTATGACCCAGATCACTTTGGCCATGATTCCACTCATCCACCTCACCCAAACATAATCCGGAAGTGGGCTAGCGTAAGAGATCTAGACGACCTCTTTGCAAAACACGGCAAAGAGGAAGGAGGAAAAAAAATAATCGATCTTGACGGCCTTGGCTACGATAAACTTCTTGGCGGCGGGCAACTAAAGACTGCCTATTCTGTCAAAATACAACAGTATACGACATCTGCTGAAGAAAAGATCAAAAAGGCCGGGGGAGAGGTGTTAGTAGTTGAATGAAACCACCGCAACTGGACTTATCAAAAGAATAGTAGAAAAAACCGAACCGTATCTAGTTCAGGTTCCAAAACCAAAAAAGAAGCTCTCCTTACAGACTAGGCTCATCTGGTGCGGAATGGCACTCTTGATTTACCAAGTAATGGGGCAGACACCACTTTTTGGAGCAACAGCACCTGAATTCGACTTTCTCCAGTTTGCAAGAGTAATTTTTGCATCGCAGCAAGGCACCTTAGTTGAGCTCGGCATCGGGCCGATAGTCACAGCAGGACTCCTCATGCAGCTTCTCAAGGGCTCTGAAATCCTCAAGTTTGACTTTACAAAACCCGATGAAAGGGGAGTATTTCAGACCGCAACTAAACTTGTCACATACGTTGTAATAATTATCGAGTCGATAGTGTATGCTATGGCAGTATATGGGCCAGGAGTCTCAAACCCAACAGTTCTATACGTGATAATAGGGCAGCTAATCTCTGCCTCGGTAATTATCATGTTCCTAGATGAACTTGTTCAAAAAGGGTGGGGACTTGGCAGTGGGATCAGTCTATTTATCATGGCTGGTGTGGCACAGCAGATCTTGTGGAGTCTCTTTAGTCCATTGCCTGCAGGAGACGGTAGCATGATAGGTGTCGCACCATTTATCGCTCAATCAATTTCGCAGGGAAGTCTTGCAGATGTGTTCTTTAGGTCAAACCAGCTACCCAGCGTGTTTGGTTTGTTAATCACAGGAGGGATTTTGCTGATCCTAGTGTATACGCAGGCGATCAAGGTCGAAATTCCAATCGTGTCTACAAAATACAGGGGATTTTCTGCAACATATCCAATCAAGCTGATGTATGTCTCGAACATTCCGGTTATCTTGGCATCAGCACTTACGGCAAACGCAGTATTCATAGGCCAAATGATGTGGGCAAACGTCAATCCTCGGAATAACCACGCGTTCTTTAATATCTTGGCACAGTTTGACCCGACGAGTCCCTCGACACCAATAGGCGGAATCGTCTACTACATTACGCCCCCAAGGGGACTAGATCTTGCGGCCCTTGATCCGGCACGCGCAGTTGTCTACGTTCTGTTTATGATCGGAATTGTTATAGTATTTGGAAGGCTCTGGGTGGAGCTTGGTGGACTTTCTCCAAAAAGTGCAGCAAAGAGCCTCTTGGATGCAGATGTTCAGATTCCAGGATTTAGAAAATCAAATCAACCCGTAGAGTCACTGCTTGCCAAATACATTCCATCTGTAACAATAATCGGCTCTGCAATACTTGGCGCACTAGCCGGCATCTCAGATGTACTTGGGGTATTTGGAAGTGGTATCGGTATACTTCTCATGGTAGATATTCTGATTAACTATTATCAACAACTGATCCGCGAACAAGTCGAAGTTGTCATGCCTCGTCTGGGTGCATTGCTTGGGCGAAAGTAAAAAAGTTATCATAGTAGGAATCGCTGGAGTCGGTAAAACAACACTAGTCTCAAAAATTGTGGAAATACTAAATCAGCGAAAAAAAAGCGTTAGCGTACACAGCTTTGGAACAGTCATGTTTGAGGAGGCAAAAAAATTAGGCATAATGAATAGGGACGAGCTTAGAAAGCTAACAGTAGACAAACAAAGGGATCTTCAAAAAATGGCAGCAAAAAAAATCGCAGGATTTAACGACAATGTTGTGATTATAGACACCCACGCATTCATTTCCACAAAGGAAGGATTCTATCCTGGGTTGCCATACCATGTACTCAAAGAACTCAAGCCCGCGAACCTCATTACAGTATCTGCAAGACCAGAGGAGATCTACAACCGCCGAATGAAGGACACCACAAGAGACAGGGACATCATATCCATTGACAAGATAAAAAAAGAACTCGCAGTACAGGATGCAATGCTTTCAAGCTGCGCAGTACTGATCGGATCTCCAATGAAATCTGTCCTCAACTCAGAAGGAAAGGTTGAAGAGGCGGCAAACGAGGTAATAAACGCAATAGGTCTTTGAGATGGAACCAATCATAATCTTGCAATTTTTGGAATCAATATTTTTGCAGGGTGATTTTTTTGGAATACGCCAAGGCCCACTAGGTAGTGCAGATCCAATAGTAAAAGGAACGATTCCAGCAATGTTTGGGATTCTGGGATTCTCAATACTGCTTAACTTGTTCAACGCAGTAGTCAGAAGAAAACTCGTTGACCAAGAGAAGCTCCAAAGAATCATGAAAGAGACGCGAGCTTGGCAAAAGGAAAGGATGGCTGCCTTTAGGGCAAAAGATTCGGCAAAGCAGGCAGAGCTTGACAAAAAATCCGCCTACATGACAAGGCTGAACCAAGAAATGATGCAGATGAACATGAGGCCTATGATGATCACCTTTGTACCGCTGATTCTGATCTTTTATTTTGTACTTCCTCCACTGTTCCCATACATAGTTGCAGTCTCACCAATATCACTAAATGTAATTCCTGGAGATTTCTTCCAACTCACATGTACAGCCGAGTCGATACAAAAAACACCCAACGTCTGCCATAATGTCAACGACGTCTACTTTTGGGCTTGGTACTTTTTGGGCTCGATTGCATTTAGCGGAATAATAATGAAAATTACAAAAACATCGATGGATCTAACATAGCATTGCCAAAATCAATAATCATTTCAGGGCCTCCTGCTATTGGAAAAACTACCATCTCAAAAGGATTGGCAAAAGAATTCGGGATGAAGAGCCTTAGTGGAGGCGACGTTCTAAAAGAGATGGCACACGAGCAAGGCTTCAAGTCCGAAGGTGATGACTGGTGGGACACAAAAGAGGGAATGAAGTTTTTAGAACAAAGAAAAAACAACTACGAGTTCGACAAAAAAGTGGATCAAAAACTAATTGATATCTTTGCCAAGGGGAATGTCGTAATTACAAGCTATACTCTTCCTTGGTTAGTCAAGGGCGGAATCAAGATCTGGCTTGCAGGCTCACGTGAAAACAGTGCAAAAAGGATGCAGACACGAGACAAGACCACGCTCCAAGAATCACTACAAATAGTCAAAACAAGATATGAGGAAAACAAGATGTTGTACAAAAAACTCTACGGCTTTGATTTTGGGGACGACCTGACTGTATTTGACATCATCATAAACACGGACGGCCTTGATGCTCAAAAAGTACTGGACATGGCAATAGAAAAGGTAAGGAAGCTGCTGTGAGCCTGCCCCAGCTACAAAATTTGGTGGTAATAGATCAAGACGTAACAAACGACCAGTACGGAGTTTATTATGACAAAAGATCGACTAAAGATCTTTTAAATTACGGGCTGATTCTTTTGGACAAGCCGCCGGGGCCTACAAGCCACGAGACTGTTGCGTGGGCAAAAAGAATCTTACAGATTCCCAAGATTGGTCACAGCGGCACGTTGGATCCACAGGTATCTGGAGTCCTACCGCTAGGTCTTGGCGAAGCAACAAAGGCGCTCGGGGTTCTGCTGCTTGGACCAAAGGAATACTACGGCCTTGGCAGGCTACATACGCTACCAAGCAAAGAAAAACTCAAAGAGGTACTCAACATGTTCAGAGGCGAAATATATCAAAAACCGCCACAACGATCTTCTGTACTGCGCCAGACAAGGACAAGGACAATATACGAGATAGAACTAGTGGAACAAAAAGAAAGATTGTTGCTTTTGCGAGTTTTGTGTGAGGCAGGAACATACATTCGAAAATTATTTTATGACATAGGTGAGATCCTCGGACCTGGGGCCACGATGATCGAGTTGAGGCGCTCACGCGTTCACCAATTCAATGAAAACGAGAAAAAACTGGTCACATTGCACGAACTGTCAGACGCCTTTGCAACATGGAAGGAAAAAAACGACGACTCTAAACTTCAGAAGCTTATTATGCCAATAGAGCATGCACTGACTGAAATCAAGGCAGTCGTGATACGCGATTCTGCAGTGGATGCACTGTGCCATGGAGCACAGCTTGCAATCCCAGGAATACTCGAAATTTCAGCTGGCATAAAAAAAGGAGAACTTGTTGGGGTTTACACCCAAAAAGGCGAAGTCGTAGCTCTTGCTGAATCACTCATGACTGAATCAGAAATCATGGATGCAACAAAAGGTTATGCGTTTCAGACAAAGAGAATAATTATGGCACCAAACACATATCCGAAAAGCTGGCGCTCAAAAGAATCAAAATCATCAGGTACACAATGATTCCAAAAAGTCTCGTAATATCGGTCGCAACTGGCGTAGTAGCAGCTGCTGCAATGGGCGTGTATCTTCAAGGCCTTACATCACAGAAGGTTGTCTATGTACAGGGACCGTCGATTTCTGTGTATGCAGAAAAACAATACTATAAGCTTGGAGAAACCATTCAAATTCAGATAATTAATTCTGGGACGTCGGAGATTTCGTTTACAAAAGATCTGCCCGGGTTGAGGATTAGGGCCCTTGACGGAACTGTATTTTTTTCTACCACATTTGAAGACCTAAATCTTGCGCCAAAGCAAAAACACGTAGTAGAGTGGGCTCAACAAAAAAACGATGATTCCAAAGTAATTGAAGGACGTTATGTGGTAGAGTCATTTGCTTACAGCGCAGACAGCAAGAAGGTAAGTGACAGCTTTACACTCGATATATTCCCGTAGGAAAACTTAAAACGAGTTCAGCGAGACTCCAAGGTAGGTTTGGCAAAAAAGATCAAAGTCGGGTTAGTTGGCATAGGAAACTGTTTTTCAGGATTAATACAAGGAATCGAGTACTATAGGAAAAATCCATTGCAAAGAGTAATCGGGATAATGCATGAAAAAATTGGAGCTTACTCTATTCATGATTTGGAGTTTGTTGCAGGCTTTGATGTAGGAAAAAACAAGGTAGGCAAGACAATCAATGAGGCAATCTATGCTTATCCTAACATGGTCAACTGGATTGACAAAAACAAGATGCCAAAGACAAAGGCGTTGGTGTATGAGAGCCCTGCACTTGATGGTGTTGGAATCTGGGTACAAAACAGGGTAAATCCACTCAAGAGCAAAAAATCAAAAGACCAGATAACCAAAGACATCAAAAAGGTAATTGAAAAAACAGGCGCCGAAGTCATAGTGTCATATCTGCCTGTCGGCTCTGAAAAAGCGACACAGTATTGGGCGCAGATCTGCCTTGATACAGGTGCTGCCTTTGTAAATTGCATTCCATCGTTTATTGCTTCAAACAAAAAATGGGGAGAAAAATTTGCGGCAAAAAAACTTCCTGTAGTTGGAGACGACATCAAAGGCCAAGTCGGCGCTACAATAGTACACAGAACTCTGGCAAGGCTGTGTGACGAGCGTGGCACCAAGATAGAAAAAACTTACCAGATTAACGTGGGTGGAAACACCGACTTTTTGAATATGAAAGAGCAGGAAAGGCTGGTGAGCAAAAAGATCTCAAAGACAGAAAGTGTGCAAAGCCAGCTGTCGGAAAGACTTGCAGATGACCAGATTTATGTCGGACCATCTGACTTTATTCCATTTTTGGGCAACACCAAGCTGATGTTCATGAGAATAGAGGGAAGACAGTGGGCAAATATACCATACAACATGGAAGTAAGGCTCGAAGTGGATGACAAAGCAAACTCTGCTGGAATAGTAATTGATGCGATAAGGCTTGCAAAGCTCGCACTTGAGAGAAAGATGGGCGGTCCAATTGTACCTGCATGTGCATATCTAATGAAGCACCCACCACAACAAATGACCGATCCGCAAGCAAAATCAGAGCTTGAAAAATTTATCAAAGGATAAGCAGAAAAATATTTTCAGAAAAACACGTTTTCACGAATTAGTAATCAATTTTTGTGATTCTGACATTGCTCCCATAAGATTCTAAAAAATGTCCTAAAAAATTCTTCAGCTGTTCTCCTATTCTGTATCCTAATACTCCCTCCATTATGCCTGATGTCTCACTTATGAATGCCATCTCGGAGCTTATCTGGACGTGAAAAAAATCCAGCCGGCCTTTGAGAAAACTTTCCCCACGTCGTAGCCATTTTTTACATTACAAATGCAAGCGGCAAAGCCCGAACCCTTTATGGTCGGGAGTAACTATATGTGAATAAAGAAGTCAATAAATCAAATCCAGACGGTAAACAGTCAATGTACGTAGGAATGGATTTGCACAAACATTACCTCCAAATAGCAGTCATCGTATTTCCCAGCATGTCGCTGATCATCGAAGAATAGCTGCCAATCATGGCGGTAAATGCTACAACCGCAACAACAGTAAGCACAATCAGAACGCCAAAAATAATGTAGATAATTCCAAGTACTGTGATGCCGATCGGCCTGTCTGATTGATCATATGGTGTTTTAGCAGCAGCCGCCACGGCGAGGATTCCTCCTCTTTTCTTCTTCCATCAGTCTTTCCTGTTCCTGACTTTTTGTGACATATTGCTGCGCGTGGTTCTCCGAGCAGAAATATTTGCCGAATCGTTTTGACGAGGTCGCCTTGTCAACTTTTATGCCGCACACCTGGCTTTTCAAACATGTGGCCATTTGGCTGATTTTCTTAATCAAGTCCAGTTACGATTATCAGGTCTGGTTTTAGTAAAATCACTTTTGATAATTATGATCTTGTGCTAAAAAGGTCAAAGGCTACATCGTGGTAACAAAGATGGCAAAAGACCCAGTCTGCGGAATGATAGTGGATGAAAAGAAGGCGCTGCATTCAGAGATAGGCTCAAGAGATTTTTATTTTTGCAGCCCTGTTTGTCAGCGCACCTTTGTGAATCCAGAAAGGAAGCTTGCCAATCTCAAAAAAAGAATGTATGTTGCGGCATCGGGTGCTCTGGTTTTAGCCATACTAAGGGCCGGCCTGTATCTTGGATTGGCGTTTGGCGCTGTGGCAGTAACATGGGTTCCTATTCCCCAGATTCCGTTTCTCTCATGGGGCATGCTTTTGTTTCTTATTGTCACTCCGGTACAGTTCATTGGTGGCTGGACGTTCTATGTTGGGGCATATCATTCCATAAAAAGAAAAACTGCCAACATGGATCTTTTGATATCAATTGGTACACTGGTTGCGTATTTTTACAGCGTTACTGTCTTGTTCTTTCCCGACGCTCTCCCCGTAAAGGAGCGAGATGTCTACTTTGAGGTATCCGCCGTAATCATCGCATTTGTCCTGTTGGGAAAGTACATGGAAGAGGCAATCAAAAAGAAAAGCTCGGCGGCCGTAAGAAAACTACTTGATCTCAGGCCAGCCATGGCTAGAATACTTGTGGAGGGAAAAGAGATGGAGATTCCTGCAAACCAGGTTCAGGTAGGAGATCTTATCATCATAAAACCCGGTGAAAAAATCCCAACCGATGGGGTAATACTCGAGGGCAGCTCAGCAGTTGATGAAAAAATGATAACTGGCGAAAGCCTCCCAATGGACAAGTCAGTTGGTGACCAAGTCATCGGTGCTACCATCAATAAACA
>JBKBQK010000041.1:0-10857 GCA_046292705.1 Candidatus Nitrosotenuis sp.
ACATTACAATATGACGTAAAGACCGCTGACATGGACTTTACAGTAAAGATGAAATTTTTAGAGCAGATTGGGGACGAACAGCAAGTACAACTAATAATTGATGATAGTGCTGGGCAACATTTTGATGAAACGCTCAAGATTGGAAAAGCATACGTGTTCATAGATGTGCCACAACGAATCAAGCCCTACATTGACACTTTAGATAAAACGATTCTGTCCGTGCGTGATACGGTTGTGGAGCCAAAATACCTTGTGGTGGGAGCAGAATGGGGTACCACATATATCGGCAAATTCACACCCAAGATGAAAATTACTGATTATCAAGACACGACATTTGAATTTGGACAACTAAAAGCATACAAAATATCATACAAAATAAACGATGTCGAGAACTATTTTCTGGTAGCAGACAATATACCGCTGCCATTAAGATCAGAATATTATGATCTCGATGGTACGTTAGAGTATTCCTATGAGCTTACCGGCTTTGAATTAAGCTGATAGACATTTGACAAAAGCCAATCACAATAACTGGTAACTCTGTCATCAAATACGCACCAAATGTGAAGTGAGTGTGGCAGGATGTCGATGCGGCCATTCTCAAACGTCACTCTCACCCCTTCTTTTCCCTCATACATGTAAGCATCGTCAACTTGGACATTGTCTAAAATTTCTTTTGCTTTTTCTTTGATGGTGGAACGCGGAATTGGAAACTTCTTTTTTTGTCTGTCTACAATTATGGAGAGATCTCGTTTTCCGTAAAAATCAAACTCATTTATCTTGTTTTGCTGTGGAAAGTTGACTAGCAATTGCATGTTGTATTTTTTTCCTACGTCAAGTCCTATCTCAGTGATTTTCGTGTATGCCATGGCAGGATTTCTCTTCAGCAAAAGTCGGATCTGCGGCAAATTGGATTTGAGCTCTTCTTGCAGCTTGGCAGTAATGTCAGAAAAACTCACAACGGTTTTTAATTTTTTAGAGTTATATTTCATTGATTTGCAAACCAAGCAGGTTTTTTACAGGCATATTTGTAATTGTGACCATGGCAATGCCTGCGGACTACGACGGAATGAGAGTAGATGAGAGTTCTGAACGGGCAAGTAGCGTCGACGACTACAAAGTTACATGTATGAACTTCATCGAGGATATATCAAAGGACTATCTGGCATGGGTTGAGAGGTATAATCTTCCACTAGACGAAGACAAAAAAAGACGTGAAAGAATTGTGGCTGTAGTTCAGAGAACAAATGAATGGATTGCCAAGATTGCGCAAACCATCAAAGGAGTAGACGTCGTAATGAATGACGGTATACAAAAAATGGCTGAATCTACTGCGGGACAGCCTTTTCAGCTTGGGGTGTTTGTCAACAAACAAGCAGGATATACGAGCTCAAAACCTCAAATAATTGACATCAATGTAAAGGCAGTAGGCAGAAATGGAAGAAGAACCAAACTAATTGAGCACTATAAAGGGCAACAATTTCGAATCGAATCAACATCCAAGGTGTTCATAGATGAAACTTTGTTACCACAACAGGAATTTGAAATGATGGACATACACCTTTCTTTAGACGCAACGAATACGAAACAACGTGATCTGATATCATTTACAATATCTGTTGCAGAAATGGAAAATGGGGTGGAAACAGAAAAGCGTGGGGTCACCACGATTATCCACATAATATGACTAAATATCTAGTTCTACTTGCAACACAATGCGGACGTCATGGGCGCGTTCCTCCCCAGGATATTTCAACTCAGAGATCTTTTTTGCAAGTGTTTGGTCTGTTACAAGCTTTGCAATGCCTGAATATGTTTTGCCATCAAATGATACTGTAACTTGGGGGTTCGCAATGGCGTTCTTTAGCCAGTCGGAATTTTGATTCCTTCGTGAAAAATAGATTTTTCCGCCATGCGCAACGGCACGAAGCAACACGGTGTGTTCCTTACCAGTCTTCCTCCCTTTGGTAGTGAGAGTAGCTTTAAAGGCACCATTTTTCACGCAACTTCAAAAAAAGTCAAGTAATTTAACCTCATTGATTGAAAATTGTAATTTTTACCTTCATAAACCGTTCCAGAAAAACAGTTCATGGCAACAACACTCGAAGGAATGGCACCAAATCTGTGCACAGCCGACGAATTCAGAGGCAAAAAGGTAGTAGATAGAGAAGGAATCGAGTACGGTAAAGTAAAACACATTCACATTAATTCAAAAACACTCCATGTAGCCGGGGTCACAATACACCAAGGGTTCCATAAGGATTACTACTTGCCAACCGAATACATAGACAAATTCACAGAAGAGACGCTCTTGCTAAGTAGACCGCCGATTAGAACCGACGTTGAAGTAGTAGACATAGACGGACACAAGATAGGAAAAATAAAGAGACTTGTCAAGGATAACGAAACAAACGAGCTTCAGTCAATTGAGATTGCAGACGGTGTGATGCATACAAGAATTTTGCCAAAGTCTGAGATTTGGGGCATAGGCGAAAAAGTCATACTGAAGATAACAAAAGAGCAATACAAAAATCTTCATTAATTTTTATAAAAATAAAAAATTATTTTGTCTTTGCTGCACACAGCAAACAAACAGGCACACCATCATTCAATATGGTTTCTACATTAGAGCTGTAACATACATGACAAAGACCTTTCATATGCATCAAAAATTTTTTCCATCTTAAATTTTTTATGTAGAGTTTTGATCGCAAAGACAGCAATTTATAATCAGCTATGAGTTTAATTGTAGTGCATTCAATAGAAACAAAGGCGCTTACTAAGATCTATAACTCTGATGTGGTGGCAGTAGACAAGATTTCGTTTTCAGTAGATGAAGGAGAGATCTTTGGATTTTTAGGTCCAAACGGGGCGGGTAAAAGTACTACCATGATGATCTTAACTACACTGCTCAAACCAACATCTGGTCAGGCATTCGTGGCAGGCCTTGATGTATCCTCGCAGCAAAAGAAAGTGCGCGAAAAGATTGGCTACGTCCAACAAGACATCACAATAGACGAATATCTTTCAGGAAGAGAAAATCTGATTCTACAGGCAAGGTTGAGCCACCTCGACAAGGACTCAATTGGCTCAAGAATAGACGAACTCTTGGAACTAGTAGAGCTCAAAGAAAAGCAGCATGACTCGGCGATCACCTATTCTGGAGGAATGAGAAAGCGGCTTGAAATTGCAGGTGGCTTGCTTCATAGACCACGAATCTTATTTTTGGATGAGCCTACAGTCGGCCTGGATATACAGACACGGCAAAAGATCTGGGAATACATAAAAAAAATCCACCAAGAGTACAAGATGACTATATTTCTGACTACCCACTATATGGAAGAAGCAGACAGGCTCTGTGATAGAATTGGGATAATTGATTATGGCAAGATTCAAGCAATCGATACTCCGCAGGCACTCAAAAACGCACTTGGCGCAGGCGTAATCGCGTTTTCAATAGACAATCATTTGTCAAAATCACAGCTGATTTCTGAGATAAAGAGAATAGAGTTTGTAAAGGAAGTTACAGAAAGTGATGACAAAATCACGGTGTTCTCATCTAAGGGGACAGAGGTAGCACCGATGATATTCACACTCTCGTCAAAGCTTGGCATTACAATCAAGTCAGTCTCAATCACACAGCCAACGCTTGATGACGTGTTCCTCTCGTATACTGGAAGAGACCTGCGCGATAACAACGGCGCAACATACGATCGAAGAAAGGAGTATCAAAAAAAGAAGAGAATGTCATGATGTTTTACGATACATACACTATATTTTGGCGTGAGCTCAAAAGATATAGAAAATCACGCAGTGGTGTGCTAATCAGGCTCATTCAACCTGCAATCTGGATAATTGTAATAGGTCACACATTTGCTGGAACCAAGCCATTGATCCAATCGGTCGGCTTTGATGGAAGTTACTTGGAGTTCATGGCGCCAGGGGTCATAATTCTTACCGCAATTTTTACGAGCATCTTTGGCGGCGTAAACACACTGTGGGACAGAAGATATGGATTTATGAACAAAGCACTAACTTCGCCGATTTCAAGGTCGTCGATCGCACTTGGCAAAATGCTTGCAATATCTCTCATTTCTGCGTTACAGTCTGCACTCATAATTGGAATAGCGATAATCATTGGAGTGAGTTTTCAAAATCTTTTGGTGATTGGGCCGATCATGGCACTTGTGATTTTGTTTTCACTGGGGTTTTCTGGCATATCGGTAATAGTTGCAGCTACAGCAAAGTCACAGGAAACATTTTGGGGAATAATCAACTTTTTGGGAATGCCGCTTTTCATGCTCAGCCCAGCACTTTTCCCGCTGGAGCTTTTGCCTGATTGGCTTGCAACTACAGCCAAGTTCAACCCTGTAACGTATACGGTGCTTTTGGTTCGCGGTCTTATGACTGGCGTAACAGAAGGGGTCTCAGCTGCTATGAGCCTTGGAATAATTGGAGCCTTCGTGGTGGCAATGCTCGGCCTTGCAAGCTATGTCTTTACGCGTGAGGTCAACAAGCCATTCTGAATCAAATTTGACTAAAACTACAAGAAATACTCACTTTTGAGATCTTTTTCAAACACAGAAACTTATGCCTAAATGCGGCGTAAATTAGCTATACTCAGTGCGTGCTTTGTTTTTACCCTAGCCATGCAGCCTGCAATGGCAGCCACAAATTACCCGTTTGTATCTAGTTTTGGTGGCCAAGGACTAGTAAAGACTGGTGCATTCTCATTTCCACAGTATGTTGCAGTGGACGAGGCAGGAAACGTCTACGTAACAGACCTTGGCAATTTTAGAGTACAAAAATTTGACAACGAGGGTGTCTACCGGCACTCCTGGGGCTCCAAAGGAACCGACTCGAAGAACTTCCAATCACCTGCAGGAATCGCAGTCAGAAATAATTTTGTTTACGTCGTAGATCATGAATTAAACACAGTAAAGAAATTTGATACCACTGGGAACTTTATCTTATCATGGGGATCGACTGGCACTGAACCTGGCAAATTCAAACTTCCAAATGGCGTTGCTGTCTCAAAAGATGACTTTGTATATGTAGTTGATACGGGAAACAGTCGAGTCCAAAAATTTGATTCAGAAGGAAAACACATTAAGACAATTGGTGCAAGTGGAACGGAGCAGGGAAAGTTTCTCAATCCACTTGGCATAGCAGCTGACAATGATGGAAATATCTACGTGGGTGATGCTGGAAACAAGCGAGTACAAAAGTTCACAGCTGAAGGTGCTTTTGTAAAAAGTTATACGGCATCATCTGGTGGTATACAGATTTCACCAGATGGTGTTGCAGTTGATTCCTCCGGAAACATCATAATTGCAGATGCAGGCAACAACCGTGTGGTGGTACTAAATAAGGAAGGTTCTGTATTAGCAACTTTTGGAACAACTGGAACGTCTAACGGTCAATTCAAATTATCAAAGGATGTGGCAGTGGACTCAGACGGTGATCTGTTTGTAGTTGATTCAAGTAATCATAGAATACAAAAATTCGGATCAAAAGATACTATGGAAACTACACAAACTCAGACAGAAACACAAATGACAAAACCAATCGCAAACGACTTTAAAAAACCAGACATAACTCCACCAAAAGATCTCTATGTAGAGGCAACAGGAGGACTTACAAAAGTCTCAATAGGTATGGCAATAGCAAATGATGAAAGTGGAATCAAATCTCTTACCAGCAACGCTCCTACAGAATTTCCACTTGGCATAACCACGGTAATCTGGACCGCAATTGATAACGCAGGCAACGTAGGTATTGCAACGCAAACAGTGACAGTGGGTGATTCGACACCTCCAGTATTTTCCAATCTTTCTGATGTTGTGGTAGAGGCAAAGAGTACACAAAATGAGATCATTCTTGATGCACCAATAGTTACCGACTTGGTGGGCGTTTTGTCCGTAACAAACGATGCTCCAGAAAAGTTCCCACTCGGCGAGACCATCGTAACTTGGACTGCAACAGATGTAGCAAAAAACACGGCAACTGCGATTCAAAAAGTCACAGTTATAGACACAAAGGCCCCAAAGATTAACGCGCCTGCAAACATCACAATTGAAGCAACAAGTCTTGATGGAAATCAAGTTAACCTAGGTGAGCCAACAGTTTCAGACAACAGCGAAATTGCATCAATTACAAACGACGCTCCAACTACCTTCCCACTCGGTGAGACAATAGTGACTTGGAGTGCAGTAGATGTGGCAGGAAATGTCTCAACTGATACACAAAAAATCAACATAGTTGATACTACAAAGCCTGTCATCGCACAACCAAAGGAAGTCGTAGTAGAAGCTGTGTCCGCAACAGCAAACCCAGTATTACTTGAGGCACCATCTGTTTCTGATGTGCAAGCAGTTACAATTACAAACAATGCCCCAGAATTATTCCCACTTGGCAACACACAAGTTACATGGATTGCAGTAGATGGTAGCGGAAACAACGCCACTGTGACTCAGAGTGTGACCGTGATAGACACCGTACCGCCAAACTTGACTGTTCCTGCAGATATTACTCAAGAAGCTACCGGACAGACAGGAAACATAGTGACCCTTGGCGATCCAATAGTTGACGATATAACCGGAATTTCATCAATTAGCAATAATGCGCCATCTGATTATCCATTTGGCACCACTGTGGTAACATGGACTGCGACCGATAATTATGGAAACAGCATATCAAAGAATCAAACTGTAACTATAGTAGACACCACCAAGCCGGAGATCACTCCACCAAAAGATGTGACAGCGGAGGCATCGAGCATATCAGAAAATGTCGTCATTCTTGGTGAGCCAAAGGTATCGGATCTTGTGGAAATAGATTCTATTACGCATGATGCGCCATCTGCTTTCCCACTGGGACAAACAACCGTAACTTGGACTGTGACTGACTCGTCAGGAAACACGGCAACTGCAACTCAACTAGTCTCAATAATAGATACTACGGCTCCTGCAATCACGGTTCCAAAAAATATAGTGGTAGAGGCTACAGGAAGTTCTGGAACTAGTGTTTCAATAGGTGAGGCTGAAGCTACGGACGCAATAGGAGTAGAATCAATTACAAACAATTCGCCAGTCGTCTTCAGTCTAGGAACAACGATGGTTACTTGGAGTGCAGTAGACATGTCAGGAAATATTGCAACTGCAATTCAAAACGTCACAGTAGTAGACACCACAGCGCCGACAATCACGCCCCCAGCAGACATTACAATCGAGGCAACGTCCGCTGATGGCAACCAAGTCACATTAGGTGAAGCATCAGCCTCTGATACAGTCTCACTATTTGCAGTCACAAACGACGCTCCAGAAAAGTTCCCACTCGGCGAGACCATCGTGACTTGGACTGCAACCGATGAGGCAGGTAACTCTGCTACTGCGACCCAGCTGGTAAAAGTAGTGGATACGACTGCACCAAAGATCACAGTGCCACAAAATATTGTGATTGATGCAATAGCACTTGAAACGCCAGTCTCTGTAGGAACAGCAACGGCATTTGATCTAACAGATTCATCACCACAAATATTGAGTAACGCTCCAACAATATTCCCACTAGGCGAAACCATAGTCACTTGGACAGCAGTTGACAAGTATGGTAACTCGATTAACCAGACTCAGTCAGTAATAGTGCAAGCATGCGGTAAACCACACAGCTCATACAACCAGATCCTCGGCACTGAGGAGGATGACACGTTGCTTGGCACAACACTTGCAGACCTCATATTTGGCTTTGGTGGAGATGACATCATCATCGGTGACAAAGGAAATGACTGCATCTTTGGAGGTGATGGCGACGACATCATATATGGAAACGAAGGCGACGACACAATTAACGGAGATAATGGAGCAGACATAATCAAGGGCCAATCCGGTCAGGACACACTTAACGGTGGATCTGGAACCGACATAATTGACGGCGGAGATGATAATGACTCATGTACGGCGTCAGAAAAAGATGGCGATATAGTGGCCAAGTGTGAGTCATAGCGACAATCAAGGATTCACCAAGAAAAATAGCGTTTAGGATTAATAATAACGAAAAAACCAAACAAAATCGTTGCCAAAATCAAAATCGTTATTTACTCAAGCAAAAAAGCTGATGCCTGCTGGCGTAAACAGCCCAGTACGATACTTTGCACCGTACCCATTCTTTGTAAAAAAAGCACAAGGCGGCTCTATCTGGGATGCTGACGGAAACAGGTACTTGGATTTTTGCGCCGGTTATGGCGCAATGTTGCTGGGACACAAAAGAAAGGAGGTAATAGATGCCGTAAAAAAACAACTAAAAATCGGAACAATGTACGGCGCACCAACCGATCTTGAGGTGGAACTTGCAAAATTAATTACCAAAATCTATCCATCGATGCGCAAAGTACGCCTAGTAAACACAGGCTCTGAAGCAACCATGACTGCGATCAGGCTTGCAAGAGGATTTACAAAAAAGAAAAAGATAATCAAGTTTGAAGGCTGCTATCATGGCGCACACGAGTCGATGCTGGTAAGGGCAGGCTCTGCCCATCACGGCATGTCCATTTCTGATGGGGTCCCAGAGGATTTTTCAAAAAACACACTCGTTGTACAATATAACAACGCAGAGCAACTGGAATCGGTAATTAGAAAAAATAACGATGTGGCAGGTGTGATAGTGGAACCAGTACTTGGGAACATGGGACTTATCTTACCAAACAAAAATTTTCTAAAAGATATTAGAAAAATCACAAAACAGCACGATATTCCGCTCATCTTTGATGAAATAATAACCGGCTTTAGGCTCTCGCTTGGTGGAGCTCAGCAATACTTTGGAGTTACACCAGATATAACAACACTCGGAAAATCTCTTAGCAATGGGTTTGTCATCTCTGCAGTTGGCGGAAAAAGCGAAATTATGGATCATCTCGCACCTTTGGGCAAAGTCTACGAAGCCAGTACTTTTGCTGGAAATCCAATTTCGGTTGCGGCAGCCATTGCATCAATTAAGACAATGTCTGAGTTGAAGCACAAAATCTACCCAAGATTAGCCAATTTCTGCTCAAAATTAACAAGGTCTATAGATGAAACCACACACGATTTGAAGATCTCGCACCAAGTAAATTCCATTGGTTCTATGTTTCAGATATTCTTTACAGACAAACCGGTAGTGGATTATGCAAGCTCCAAGAAGTCAGACACTAAAAAATTCAACAAACTTTTCAAAAACCTTCTAAAAAAAGGTGTTTTTGTGGCACCGTCACAATTTGAAACGGTATTCCTATCGTACGCACACACTCAAGCAGACATTGAATATACGATAAACGCTTATCAGAGCGCTCTCAAAACGGTGAGATCTTGAAATACATTTTGGGGACAAGGGGTAGCCAGCTGTCTTTGGCACAGACAAACTGGGTGATAGCAGAACTACAAAAGAAGAACCACGGTACCGAATATGAGATAAAGACAATAAAGACAAAAGGTGACACCGATGCCCGCCCACTTTTTACCATAAACCAAAAGGGAATCTTTGAAAAAGAAATAGACAAAGCAGTAGCAGACGGTGTTGTAGATTTTGCAGTCCACAGTCTTAAAGATGTTCCATCAATACTTGCCGACGAACTTGTACTTGGCTGTGTACCAAAACGAGAGCCATTCAACGATGTCTTCATTACCAAGGGGGATTACACACTTGAAACAATTCCTAGTGGTTCAGTAATCGGCACAAGCAGTCTCAGACGCGCAGTCCAAGTTTCGAAGAAAAGATCTGATCTCATCGTCAAACCAATCCGCGGCAACGTGGAAACCAGAATAAAAAAAGTTCAAGACGGCACATTTGACGGCATAGTGCTTGCACAAGCTGGCATAAACAGACTCGGCATCAATGTAAAACACACACAACTCACTACAATTGACTTTCCACCATCTCCAGGACAGGGCGCATTAGGAATTGTGTGCAGAAAAGACGACAAAAAAACACTTGACATGTTAAAGACAATCGAAGATCAAAATACTCGAATCGCAGTAGAGTCTGAGAGAGCACTGTCGTCATTTGTGGACTCTGGTTGCCGCTTCCCAGTAGGTGCGTTTGCTCAAGTAAACAATGAGCTGGTGAATCTGACAGTAGTCGCATATTCAATTGACGGAAAAGAGGTATTAATCGTGCAAAAATCAGGGCAAAAGTCGAATCCATACGAGGTAGGCAGACAGGCAGCAGAGGAGCTACAACAAAAAGGTGTAAATGAGTTAGCAAAAGACTGGAGAGAAAAGCTGGAGGAGTGGAACAAAAAATGAGTGGAATCGTCTATCTAGTTGGAGCCGGTCCAGGGGATCCAAAGTTGATCACGCTTAGGGCAGTCGAGCTTTTGAAAAAAGCAGATGTCGTTCTATATGACCGCCTAGTCAGCAAAAAAATAATTGCAATGATTCCAAAAAAAACACAAAAATTATACGTTGGAAGAGATGTGGGAGATGACTACAAACACCAAGATACAACAAATCAACTCATGGTAAAATATGCAAAATCGTACAAGCGTGTAGTTCGCCTCAAGGGTGGAGACCCATTTATCTTCGGGCGCGGCGGTGAGGAGATCGAAACGCTCGCCGCCGAGGGTATTCCCTTCCAAGTCGTTCCCGGCATCACGGCGGCCAGCGCAGCCAGCGCACAGCTTCGCGTCTCGCTGACGCGCCGGGGCATCGCGCGTAGCGTCGCGCTACTGACGCCGCGTGCCGGCGAGGGCGAACACCCCTCTCAGGCGCTGCGCGCCAATGCCGACACACCGACGCTGGCGCTCTACATGGCCTCGCACGAATCGATGGCGATTGCACGGGAGCTGATGAGCTACGGACGCGACCCGGGCACTACGGTAGCACTGAT
>JBKBQK010000042.1:0-5306 GCA_046292705.1 Candidatus Nitrosotenuis sp.
GGCCGTGCTGCTCCAAAGAACCCACTGGAATGAGCGCAGTCTTTTTGCCTTTGAGCCTCCGCAGTGCGGGATCGGAAAAATCCTGCAGGATCACTTTGTGTACACTTTTCTCCAGCTGACCTCAAGCTTTCCTTCCAAGTGCATCTTGACTGCCTTGAGCAGAGTCTCTGCTTCCAGCCTCTGGCCTTTCTTTTTTATCTCTTCAAGTGAGTCTGAGGAATCCACCTTAAAGGAGTCTTGGAAAATTATCGGTCCCTGGTCCAATTCTTCTGTAACATAGTGGGCAGTCACACCGACAATCTTCGTTCCTCTCTCAAATGCCTGCGCGTATGCAAAAGCACCCGGGAACGCAGGAAGGAGAGACGGATGTATGTTGATGATTCGGTGTGGGTATCGCCACACAAAATTCGGAGTCATTATCCTCATGTAGCGCGCCAGCACCACCAAGTCGATGTCGTACTTTTTTGTTATCTTGATTAGGTGGTCTTCTGCCTTTTGCTGATCTTTTTCGTCAACTAACACAAATGGAATCTTTGCTTTTTTTGCAAGCGGCTCAAGCGTCCTTTCTGTGCCGACTATGACACTGATTCTGCCTTTGAGCTGCTTTTTGGAATTTGCGTCAAGGAGGACTTCCAAGCAGTGCGGCTCTTTTGTGACAAAGACTGCGATGTTTTTTTGCGAATTAATCTCATGATACACGCTTACTTCCATTCCGAGCTTTTTGCCAAGGTCTTGGAGTTCCCTGTCGAACACCTTGATATCAAACTCTTTTGAAAACGAGGCCTCAAGGTGCATGCCAAAGAGGCCTTTGATTACGTTCTGGTTTACCTTCTCGATGTTACCTTTTTTCTGGAAAATGAAATTGGTAAACGCTGCAACTATGCCTTCTCTGTCTTTTCCCACAACTGTGATGCCTATTCTAATTTTTTTCACAGAGTTGTCTTACGGTTTCACTTTATTAACCTAGTTTTGGATATGTGGCAGGCTATCATCTCTTTTCAGAAATAGATTATGAGCACTGGGGAACTCTTCCACGCTCACTGGTGACGCTGTTTAAGGTGATAACACTTGAGGGTTGGGTTGACCTGATGAGGCCAGTAACTGACGTAAACATGTTCAACGTAGCATTTTTTGTCAGCTTTATTGTGATCGGCACTTTTGTCGTGATCAATCTCTTTGTGGCAATAATCGTAAAAAAGACAGAAGGTCCTACAGGCACATCCAGGACCAGTCTTCGCCATCCGAGCAGGAGATTCTAAGCGAGATAAGGGAAATAAGGCGCATGATTGAAGATCTGGAAAGAAGATTCAAAGGCTTAACAATAACGTGATTCGATTATTCACTTTGTAGCAGATTTTTAAAGCGTTCTACAGATTCTTTTTCAGCTTACAATCGTCTTAGCTTTTCAAAACTAGACCCATAAAACAGGTTTTCCACAAATGCGTCTTGGCCAAAAAATCTAGATCCAAGAATAATTGATAAAACTAACTCCTTCACAAAACAATCTTCGCATTTTCCTTAAGATCACACGCCTCTTTTTTTGAACGATTTAGTGCAAAATCCATGGCTTTTACTATACTCCCAGTGTAAAAGTGCGGGAGGTGGGATTTGAACCCACGAACCCCTAAGAGATAAGGGCCTAAACCTTACGCCTTTGACCGGGCTTGGCAACTCCCGCAGAAATGCTCCAATTTAACACAAACTTATTGTTTACCATGAATCGACTATACTCAGACAAAAATGGAACAACTCAAATTCATTCTAAAATCAAGCTCCCTCTATGCCGCACTCTCCGCGGCATTTTCCACAGTAGGACTGGTTCCCTTCTTTGGTGAAGTCCTTCCACAAAGATATGTGATCGGTAACCCCCTTGAGGTGAGCGGAATATCGCCAGAGCACATAATAGGTCACATCTCGTTTGGCTTAATCGCAGGCCTTGCCACACTAAAGCTAAGATACATCGCAATAGCCGGCCTCCTTCCAATCGCACTCGATGCAGACCACCTAATCCAGTTTCTGAATCTGGAGGCAGTACCAAGACTTGGCCACTCTGTTGCGTTCGGCCTGTTTGCGGCGCCTACAATGATGGTGCTAACTGACAAAAAGGACCTAATGCTTGGCGCAGTCTCATTTTCCGCAGTCCTCTCGCACATCTCATTTGACGTGCTGCTAGAAGGCGGCTCCAAATTCCCATTTCTGATACCATTCCAAAACAACATGGTGCCAATCCAAGGAGCCGACTGGATAGTGTTTTTAGCAGCAGCAATGGCCATAGTCGGCACGGCCTTACTTCTCACAAAAAAGGCGCAACTTATACCGGCAAAACACAAATCCAGCTCGTAGGGAAAACAGAAATGGGCAGACTATTTGGCACAAACGGCATTAGAGGAATATTCCCAGACACACTCAGCCTGCAGTTCATACACGACATCACACTTTCCATTGCGACCTATTTTGGGAAAGGCCCAATACTGGTAGGGTATGACGGAAGAAACTCCAGCCCGCCGATTGCAAAGCTTGTCTGCTCGACTCTAAATGAGGCAGGCCTTGACTGCGCAAATGGGGGACTCGTGCCGACGCCAGCTTTAGAGTACGCAACAAAAAAGCTCAGGTACGCAGGTGGAATCATGATCACTGCATCGCACAACCCCCCAGAGTACAACGGCTTAAAACCAGTTGCAAGAGATGGAGTCGAGATACCAAGGGAGGACGAAGTAGTAATCGAGGACATTTACTTTGGAAAAAACTGGATCAGAGCTGCAAAGAGAATAGGAAGGACAAGCCAGGAGATGCGAGTCACAGACACGTACATAGCAGGCATCAAGTCACACATTGACACAAAAAAAATCAGGCAAAGAAAATTCAAAGTCGTCTTGGATCTTGGCAACGGCGCCCAGGCAGCAGCTGCACCAAAGCTGTGCGAGGAGCTTGGTTGCCAAACATTTCTGATAAACCAGTGCATCGACGGGGGCTTCCCAGGCAGGGGCTCGGAGCCCACTCCACAAAACCTGCAAAAGCTCTCAAGAACAGTGGTAAGAAAAAAAGCTGACCTCGGTGTGGCATTTGACGGGGACGGTGATAGGAGCCTTTTTTGCGATGAAACTGGTGCAGTCCTTACAGGCGACCGCTCGGCGCTCCTTTTGGCAAACTACCTGCTGCAAAAAAACCCGCACTCCAAACTGGTAACGTGCCTCAACTCCAGCTCTCTTACAGAGCAAATTGCAAAAAAAACAAAAGCGCAGGTAATCCGCACCAAGGTTGGATCCGTCGAAGTCTCAAGAATGATGGTTCCACAAAAAGCGCTGGTAGGGTTTGAGGAAAACGGCGGCTTCATGTACGGAAAACACAACGCCGTGCGCGACGGCTGCATGACGCTTGGATTGCTACTTGAACTCCTCTCAGAGACGGACAATACCATGAGTGCCGCACTTGATTCGTTGCCCAAGTCCTACACAACAAAAGATAAGATAAGATGCACAAGGCAGCAGGCAAAGAAGCTAATCGAGTCACTAAAAAAGCAGCACAGAAACTACGACGAAAGCGACGGAATCAAGATCACACTTGGCGAAAAAATGTGGGTGATGGTCAGGCCCAGCGGCACCGAGCCGATTGCAAGAATATATGCGGAGGCCGACTCTCAAGAAAAACTCGACGACTTGATGAGAGAGTACCTCGCAAAAGCAAGGACTCTTTTACGCTAACACTAATAAAGAGATGCACAAAAACTCAAGGAATGAAGATGATCCCGAAGGGTGATTTAGTTGGGTAAGGCTTACTATGTAAAATTCGAGACGCCAGGCGACTTGGTCAATCCCATCTTAGAGGCGGTGCGAGTAGCGTCCCAGAGTGGCAAGGTTCGCAAGGGCACAAATGAGGCCACAAAGGCAATCGAGCGCGGAATCAGCAAGCTTGTAGTTATTGCAGAAGATGTCGAACCGCCAGAAGTCGTTGCTCACCTTCCTATTATCTGCGAGGAGCAGAATGCGGCGTACGCTTTTGTTCCAAGCAAGCAGGAACTCGGTAAGGCGCTTGGGATCGATGTAACGTCGGCAGCGGCTGCGATCATAGATGGCGGCGATGCCAACCACATCATTGATGAAGTTGTTTCTTCAATAAAGAAGCTTAAAGGTGGCAAGTAGCGATGAGCACTCCACAAACAGAAGAGGCAGTACCTGCCGAAGTAATACAACTCGTAGGAAAAACTGGTATTGCCGGAGAAATAACACAAGTCAGAGTAAAGATTCTGGGTGGACGAGACAAGGGCCGAATTTTGACAAGAAACGTCAAAGGCTCTGTACGCATGTCCGACATTTTGATGCTGCGCGAAACAGAACGCGAGGCAAAGAAAATAAAGTGATGACACATTGAGCTTAATTGTAAAACCATGCAGTTTTTGTGACAGACCAGTAGCAAAGGGTTCAGGAACCATGCTTGTCAAAAACGACGGCACAGTGCTGTGGTTCTGTTCTCCAAAATGCAAAAAGAATATGTTGGTACTAAAACGTGATCCGCGTACACTCAAGTGGACAAAAAAGTACCAGAAAGGCGGCATCATCAAAAAATAGCTTACGAAATTGACCGAACAAACACTCTTCATAATAAAACCAGACGCAGTAGCAAGAAAGCTGGTAGGACAGATTATCTCAAGATTTGAAAGCAAAGGATTCAAAATAATCAAGCTGAAAATGTTTACATTCACAAAAGCGCAAGCTCAAGAGTTTTACTCTGTGCACAACACAAAGCCGTTCTTTGGTGAGCTTGTGGACTTTATAACATCAGGCCCAGTTGTGGCAGCAGTGATTGAGGGCAATAATGCAGTTGCTACGACTCGCCTACTAGTTGGTGCAACCAAGTCCTACGAAGCAGCACCCGGCTCCATTCGCGGTGACTTTGGCCTTGGCATATCAGATAACATCATTCATGCGTCTGACTCTAAGGAAAGTTTTGAAAAGGAAGCGAGGGTAGTATTTCAGTGATCTGCCTTGCGAATTCGACAACCAATTGTGGCCGTTTTAGGCCATGTAGATTCTGGTAAGACCTCATTATTAGACAAAATCCGCGGAACCGGTGTCCAAGGTCGAGAAGCTGGTGGAATCACGCAACACATAGGTGCAAGCTTTCTGCCTACCGAAACAATACAAAAAATGTGCGGGCAATTATATCAAAAACTGGCAAAATCAGAACACGAGGTTCCTGGATTATTGGTAATCGATACACCGGGACACGAAGTGTTTACGAACCTTCGCACAAGGGGAGGCTCGGCAGCAGACATTGCCATCCTGGTGGTGGACACAAATCGCGGCTTT
>JBKBQK010000042.1:5316-10830 GCA_046292705.1 Candidatus Nitrosotenuis sp.
AGA
Source organism: Candidatus Nitrosotenuis sp. (assembly GCA_046292705.1). GTDB lineage: Archaea > Thermoproteota > Nitrososphaeria > Nitrososphaerales > Nitrosopumilaceae > Nitrosotenuis. The sequence continues at coordinate 5,320 of JBKBQK010000042.1, forward strand.
CAAACGAGAGCCTCAAGATACTTCAAGCAAGAAAAGTGCCGTTTGTAATTGCACTAAACAAAGTTGATATGATATCAGGCTGGAAAAAGACTGACACACCATACATTTCAGAGGCAATAAAACAGCAAGACCAGTTCATCCAGACCACACTCGATGAGCAGATCTACAATGTTGTGGGAACACTTTCAATTCTCGGATTTCAATCAGAAGCATTCTACAGGGTAAAGGATTTTTCAAAGGAAGTTGCAATAGTTCCAGTTAGTGCAAGAACAGGTGTCGGAATTCCGGAGCTGTTGACTGTCTTGGTGGGTCTAACACAACAATACATGCAAAAAAGACTCGCACAAGAAGAAAAGCCAAGCCGTGGAATAATTCTTGAAGTAAATGACGAAGTAGGCCTTGGAACAACTGCAAACATGATCCTCATTGACGGCCAGATCAAAAAAGGCGATTCTGTCGTCGTAGCAAAACGCGATTCTGTTATAGTTACAAAACCAAAAGTCATGCTGCTGCCAAAACCACTCGATGAGATGCGCGATCCGAGGGACAAATTCAAGCCAGTCGGATTAGTGCAAGCAGCTGCTGGAATCAAGATCGCTTCACCTGACTTGGAGGATGTGCTCCCAGGAAGCACAGTGTATGTAACCGATGATGATTCCAAAATAGAGGAATTCAAAAAGATAATCGAGTCTGAAATGAAATCTGTATTTGTGGACACACAAACAAACGGCGTGATCCTAAAATGCGACACGATTGGCTCACTTGAAGCACTCACCGAAATGCTGAGGCGCCAACAGATCCCGATTGCCAAAGCAGACATTGGGCATGTAAACAGACGCGACGTGCTTGAAGCCAAAGTCATAAAGGAAAACGACAGACACTTGGGAGTTATCTTGGCATTCAACGTAAAGATCTTACCAGACGCACAAGAGGAAGCAGAAATAAGCCATGTAAAGATATTTTCTGATAAGGTGATCTACAGCCTGCTTGACTCTTACACATTCTGGGTAGACGAAGACACAGCGAATGAGGAAAATGCAATATTCTCGGAGATAACACCTATTGCCAAGTTTACGTTTCTCAAAGGTTATGTGTTTAGAAACAGCAACCCTGCAGTATTTGGAATCCGAGTAGATGTAGGCAAGGTGAGACAAAAAATGCCAATCATGAACAAAAACGGTAAAAGAATAGGATTAATTCATCAGCTTCAGGATGGCAAAAAGTCGATTGAGTCTGCAACGCAAGGCCAAGAAGTTGCATGTTCTATCCAAGACGTAACTATTGGCAGGCAAATTAACGAAGAGGATGTGTTTTATTCACTGCCGAGCTCAAGCGATGCAAAAAAACTCATAGAACGGTTCTCCCACAAACTCACACCAGAAGAACAAGCAGTACTAAACGAGATTCTGGAGATTCAAAGAAAGCAAGATTCCTCATACGGTTACATTTGATACTTTTTGGCAATCGTGTGTATGCCTGGCTCGCCGATAGCTCCCATCATTCTTTCTACTGCCTGGCCATCTTTGAACATGATAAAAGTAGGTATTGCTTGGACACCAAACCGCATTGCAATTTCTTGGTTTAGATCCACATTGACTCTGGCAAATTTGATGTGACGGTATTTTTTTGCCATCCGCTCAAAGACCGGGTGCATAAGCCTGCAAGGACCACACCACTCAGCCCAAAAATCTACTAGTACGAGGCCTTTTGCTATGTTCTGCTCAAAATTTGAGGAATTCAAATCGGTGACGTCAGCTGGGAACTCGGCTTCCTGCTGCTGTCTTAGCATCTCTGCAAGTTTCTTTTGTTTTATCTTTTCTATCTCTGGGTCTTCCATGAAAACAAGGAACTGCATTCGATATTTATTTTCTACAAGTCCAGCAGGTAGCGCATCAGGATCTTGCCGTTTTGTTTTATCTCCATTAGGTGGAATGTAGGTGATTTTATCTCTACTTTGAAGTGGTGTTTTTTGATGTCAATGTCTTCGCCAACTAGCTCTGCTACCACTTTGTACTCTGAGTTCCTCTGTATGGCGACTTTGGCTGATTTGGTGGCAAAACCCTCAGTTATCGTAAGTATGATTATTTCTTCTAGCCAGTTATACAACAAATAGTTCAGATCCTTGCCGCTCACTATTAGCTGGCGTGTGGTTTTTTCCTCCACTGCGTCTACATCAAGAATAGTTTCTACAACTGATTTGGCAGCCACAGCAAATGCTTCTTCCAGATTGCTGGCTTCAACTTCGATGAAGGCGTCTGTTGCGTGCTCAAGGTACCTGTAGCTCAATTAGTAACACTGAACTTAGCTGTTATTTAATGCAAAGAGATTTTCATTTCAAAGACGTAGCAACACCTAAATCCATTGCATAGAAATCTTTTGCAAGTTGAATCTGCCCAGAGGAATGAAAGACTTTGAGAGTGGTGAGCAGTCTCAAATTGAATTTATCAGACAAAAATTCCTTGAGACTTGTAAGACCTTTGTATTCAGCTTCATGGAACCGTCCCCAATCGAGCTGGTCTCAGTCATTGAAGCAAAAAGCGGGCCAAGCATAAGAAACGAGATCTATTTTTTTAAAGACAAGGCAGACAGAGAGGTGGCCCTCAGATTTGATTTCACAGTTGGCCTCACAAGATATGTTGTCTCACAAAAATCTTTGAGATTGCCTGTAAAGATTGCAGCGTTTGGCGGTGTGTGGAGATATGATGAGCCACAAAAAGGTAGATACAGATACTTTCACCAATGGGATCTGGAAATTTATGGCAAGCCAAGTCTGGAGTCTGATGCAGAGATAATCGAGTTTACGTCAAAATTTTTCTCAAAACTTGGACTCAAAAATATCACAATAGATATCTCACATCGAAATCTGGTCGAAGCAGTAGTTAGCAAAATATTTGGCACAAGTGATCCTCAAGTAATTTCTGATATATTCAGAGCAATAGACAAAATCCAAAAAAAGAAAAAAGAGGAGATACTCAGAGAATACAGTCAAAAAGGCTACCCAGAGGAAAAAATAGAGCAAATTCTAGAGTTTTCTAAGATAAAGGGGCAGCTAGACGAGGTCGAAAAACTCTATTCCGTAGCGGACATTGGAGCATGGGGCGAGCTTAAAGCTCTGTTTTCTTCACTCAAAAACCGTGGCGTAACAAACATCAAAATTAATTTCGGCATTGTCCGTGGTCTGGATTACTACTCTGGAGTAGTTTTTGAGGCCTTTGATACATCGTCAGATGTGGGTGCGTTAGTTGGTGGCGGAAGATATGACAGCCTTCCAAAAGCCTTTGGGAGGGATGATTTGGGGGCTACTGGTGTTGCAGGCGGCATAGAAAGAATAATTCTATCACTGCAAAATCAAGGTCTTACAAGGGATGAGCCTGATAACGTAATTTCTGTTTTGTATGTCAATGATGAACTTGCGAGGCCGGCGATCCAGATTGCATCGAGTCTGAGAGACCAAGGTTTTGTAGTGGACATTGATCTTGTAGGAAAGTCGTTCAAAAAACAAATGGAAAACGCCTCAGAATCAAAATACGCAATAATTGTGGCGCCAAAAGAATACTCATCAAACCAAGTAGTAATAAAAAACATGTCAAGCGGCAAGGAACAACCGACTGCTTTAAGCTCGTTGTTTTCTGACGCAAAATCGCTCTTTAGTTTGTAAAAGCCCTTGTCAACATCATGATTTCAGGCCCATTTGTGAGATTTCCCACCACTACTGCCTTGTTGTTTGCTAAAATGCCTGATGATATGTATGGCACGCCACCATTAATGGTTGCAGGCTCTAGCTTTGCTTTCAAAATATCTGACATGGTTCTGATGTCATCATCGTCGGTTTCAGGGTGTACTATGCCGCCAGTGTTGTTTGCGCATACCATGACCCCTGCTTGGTGATAGCCTGCCACTTTCTTTTGTATTATTTCTATCCCAAGTGTGTCTTGGATGTTTTTGAGAGCCTCTTTTGGCATCTTGGGAGACACGACACCGCCTTTGTCATTTGCACAAATTAAATTGCCTAGTGCAGTCATCTTCACGTCAAGAACACCAACGTTGAGGCCTGTTGACTTTTTTAAATATGACACCTCATACTCTGAGCAAGTACTGGGAAGAAGCATGCCGTAATTGTTTACCACCATCATGGTGCCAAGCAACCTTGTGTTAGCAATCGAAGCAAACAGAGACGAGACCTTCAGATATTCTGACAAGGTATTTGCTTTTGTTTGTGCAAAACCGTTTGGTACAAAAACAAAACTGTCGTTTACTTTGGTGTAGATACCTATGTTGGGCCCGCGGTACACATCGTACTTGTAAATATCCACTCTTCAATTTCTAAACCAAAAAATATGAACGTAAGGAGCGATCAAGCAAAAACAGTGTTATAATTTGGTGATTCGGTGACAAAGAAAATTTAGTTTGCACTAATTTCACCTAGCTTTAAATAATATCTCACTGACAATAGTCACATGCCAATAGACGAACATTTCCCACAAGGACTAAAACCATTGGGAAAAATTTTCCACGCTGACGGTGAGCACTTTCACTTCAGATGGGGACCAGGCAGAAGCGATGCAGAAGCATTCCGTGATGAAAAAGTCATAGCGGCTTACAAAGCACGCGGCGAAAAACAAGTTCCACTCGGTGTCAGCGGTACAATGGTTGCAGTTGACTGGGATTCTTGTGTAGCAGACGGTGCATGCATTGAAGCTTGTCCAGTCCAAGTGTTCCAGTGGTATAGAACTGAACAGGATATTCCGGCAACCGAAGTAGTCGGAAAGACCTTCGCAGGCACTGGTTCTTCAGTAAAAGAAGAGCGTAAAGACTACACAGACAAAGCAGATCCAATCAGAGAACACGATTGCATCTGGTGTATGGCTTGCGTATCTGTCTGCCCACCTCAAGCTATCAAGGTTGATCAATCAAACTTGGAGCACCACGAGAAGGCAGCAGGAACATATGTCAAGCTCGAAGGTGGAGAAAATCCACATGCACACGACTAGAAAACAACTTCTTTTCTTTTCTTTTAATTTTGAATTCACATCTGAACTAACAAATTTTAAGTGGTACTTGTCATCGAATTCCGCAGAGGTCGCCTAGCTCGGTAGGGCGCGGGCCTTGAGAGCCTGTGTGCGCAAGCACCCGAGGGTTCAAATCCCTCTCTCTGCGCTTCTCATTATAATGACAATCCATGATAAACAAAATTTTGGCATCTTAAGCCGGATGCCATCATTTTGAAATAATGAAAACAATTACTGATGCTGATTACTCAAACTCGGTCAAAAAAGATACTCTTCTGGTACTAAAAAGACTGTATCACTATGCAGTTCATGATGAGATAGCTGACACGGAAAAAGGCAAACCATATGATCCCCTCGTAACGTCAATTAGTGCAACTATTTCCGCTACAATAAAAAATAAAAACGCAACTGCCGTAAATCCTAACCTCTTTGTTCTCATTTTTGAATATGCTATGATTGTCACTACAGTCAGAAATATGGCCGCAACCATTCCTCCTATATG
>JBKBQK010000043.1:0-10742 GCA_046292705.1 Candidatus Nitrosotenuis sp.
CCCATCGAAATACCGCGTACCAGACACTCTGAAGTCGCAAAAAATGGTATTATCTCTTTGTCTTAGAGTCAAGCATCTCGGCTGCAAGCTTGGCAGTAGTTTTTGCGCCGTCTGAAACAAAGTTCTGCTGAAACTGCTCGATCGCCTCTTGGAATCTATGATAGTTGTTTTTCAGCTCAAAAATGGCGGCTATGACTTGTTTTTTGTTGTTTGCCTTGATGCCCAATCTATGCTCGTGTGCCCACCGGATCTGGTTTGTTTGTTCATCGTAGACTGGGATGCCAATTATGGGCTTTCCTTTAATTCCAATTATTTCACCCATGACTGTATGTGAGCCGTTTACGACTGCGTACTTGCAGTGCTCAAATGCAGCTTCTTTTTGCTGCTCTGAGAGAAAGCCGATATCAATTTGAACCCAATCGACTTTCCTTTCATAAGCTTCAGAAATAGAGTAAGCTTTGCCGTCTCTTGCTAACACTCTGTCTATTGAGGGGTCTGGAGTTGCATGCGAAATCACTCTTTTTTCGTTTTTCATTTCGTCTGAGTGGAAGGCCTCTTCATATTTCCGTCCGGTCACCTCGTTTGTCGATTTGTTTCCTGTACGCATCCAGTAACCAAAATCATCCTGCTCCAAGAGCCGCTCAAGATCCGTCTTGTTGTCTTGCACTTGGTTTTTTTTGGAAGCAAAGTGACCGGCGTAGACTATTTTGTCTTTTAGCTTTTCTGGGAAATTCAGGTTATACTCACACAAAGTGTAAGGTGGAGGCGAGTCTGCTACAACTATCTTGGTTGCCTTGGCAATCTGTTTTGCAATAAAACGGACTCCTGGGTAAAAGTAAAACCTAGACTTCCACAGCTTTGGCATGAACTGGTTGGTAACAAAAATTGAGTCGATTCCCCTGTTTTTTGCTAATACGTTCGGTCCCATGTCGCCGTCACTTATTACAAGGTCGAACCCAATTGAGTCGAAGAGCTCGGCTTCTTTTTTTAGGTAGCTTCTCACTTGGCTTATGAGGGGGGGATTGCCGCGTACGGGCAACGCAAAGTTCAGCATGGACAGAACGATGCTTGGGCCATAATTGCCGTCAATTGGGGTCGGCATCATGATTTTGTGTACGTTTTGTTTTTTGTCTTGGAATTTTTTTCCTAGTTTTTCGTAGATCTCATCCTTACTGGCATAGTGAATCTCAAATTCATCTTTGAGGTAGTTTGGCAGCTCGTCATTTAATGACATCATTCTGGAGTAGTGCCCGTTTCCCCACGAATAGATGAACTGGCCTATCTTTTTCACAAACTCACATCAAAAACAGCCAGAATAAATTTTCAATGCTTGAGGGCATCTAAGATGTCGTGTACGTTGTTTGGTCCAAGCTTGACTGTGATGGTCTGCTTTGTTCTGATTGCATCGTTGACTAACTTGGAGGCATCCAGATCCGACTTGACAAATTTGGCAAGGCCGAGCCTTTCGATTCGGTATAGATATTTGCCAAGGCCTATCTCTTTTGCAGTAAAAAGAATCTCGTCGCCGATCCCTGAGAGTGGGATCCAAGGTACAAGTTTGTTTTTGGTAACAATCTGCAGATTTTTCTCAATAAACCAGATTGGAAATGCCAGCGGAGAGAGTGGTAGGGAGACTCGGTGTATCTTATGTTGTTTTGCAACAAAACAGGCAATCTCAGATGCAGCTATGATCCTGAGCTGGAATGATTTTGGCGTGTCTTTGGTGCCAAGCGCAAAAAAATCCAAGCTGACTTGGGGGGTGAGTGTACGCGGTAGAATCCTGTTTACGATCTTGACTAGTTCTAGGAGATTTGCCTCGTTAATATAACACACAGAAATTTTGACATCAAAGCCCTGTTTGATCGACTCAAGGCATGAAATTGCGGACAGCTCATCATAAATACAGCAGACAATTTTTTGATTCTGCGAATTGTAGGGAATACCGCCGTGCCCTTTGTCGGTGAAAATTGAAACGTATGCGTTCATTTTTGTCAAGTAACAATAGACCAGCTTGTCATGTTTTTCTTCGGTTCCAGGTCTGCAATCCATACCTGCTAGCTTGTCAATGAGTGATGCAGTTGCTGCCACTTCGACATCCTTTGGGAGATATCCTGTTGAATGGCCCTCGACTTTGACAAAAAACTGCTCTCCCCGTAAAACCAAGCTAGCACCAATTTTTGCGATAGCAGATACAACTGAGTTAAATTTGTTTTCTGTGCGTCTTGCTATTGCGACACGTTCGATTCCAAACAACATGTTGATTGCAGACGAAGCAAAGACTGGATCATTTGCCTCAATTATGACAAGCTCGTCGTCTCTAGCTATCTTGGCAAACTGTTGATTTTGAATTCTGAGAATCTTTTTGATATTGTCTATGAGTGCTGTCTGCTTGTTTTTGGCAAAAATTGAAGGAAAAACAACTACAAAAGAGCCTTCAGTCATTTTTCTTACTTGTGGACAGCTGTTTAAATTTTGAATGATTGTGAACAGCACGTAATAATTATAAAACAAACTCAGGCCACAATCTGGTGTGGCAAAGTTCACACAAGACGAAATTGACAAAATTAATGCTAGGCTAAAGACGCCTGAGGATGCCTTGAAGTGGGCGTATGACACTTTTGGTGACAAAATTGCAAAAGCTTCAAGCTTTGGAGCAGAAGACAGCGTAGTCACAGATATGATAATGAAGGTAAATCCAAAGGCCAGATTTTTCACACTGGATACTGGCAGACTCAATCAAGAAACATACGACGTTATGGATCAAATTGCAAAAAAATACAACATTAAATTCGAAGTGATGTTTCCTGATGCAAACGAGGTTGAGGAAATGGTGCGCACAAAAGGGATCAACTTGTTTTACGAAAGCGTTGAGAACAGAAAGTTGTGCTGTGAGATACGAAAGGTTCATCCACTAAACAAGATACTCTCTACACTTGACGCGTGGATTACAGGGCTGAGGCGTGATCAAAACGAAAACAGATCAAAAGCAGCGATGGTAGAAATCGACAACCTACATGGTGGCATAATCAAAGTAAATCCGATAATTGACTGGAGCTGGGATCAAATTTTGGCATACATCAAAGAACACAAGTTACCATACAACAAGCTACTTGACAAAGGATACACAAGCATCGGCTGTGAACCGTGCACAAGGGCCATCAAGCCAGGCGAGGATCTCAGAGCGGGCCGTTGGTGGTGGGAGTCTGACACGCACAAAGAATGTGGTCTCCACATGGATCATACCAAAAGATGACTGCACATGGTGTTATCAGACCTCATGGCGGCAGGCTGATAAACAAAATAACTCAGAAAAACCCTGTAGGGACATTTTCGATTACAATCAGCGAGGACTTGGCAAACGATGTGGAAAACATAGCTGATGGTATATTCAGCCCGCTTGAAGGATTCTTGGGCCAGCAGGACTTTGAGTCTGTGGTCTCAAAAGGCAGGCTTGCAAGCGATTTGGCGTGGACGGTTCCAATTGTTCTTGACGTGGACAAGGAGACTGCAGCAAAAGCAAAACAAGCAGGCGATGTCCTACTTCGAAGCGAAGCAAACGGAGAATGCGCCATACTGCATGTGGAGGAAGCTTACACATTTGACAAGAAAAAAACAGCCCAAGCAGTTTACGGCACAACCGATGAAAACCACCCAGGTGTTGCAAAGACATTTTCAATGAAGGAATATCTCCTTGGTGGCAAAATAGATTACATTAAAAGACCAAAGGACGATCCAATTAGAAAGTACAGAATGACTCCGGCCCAGACAAGAAAGGCGTTTTCAGATGCTGGCTGGAAGACGATCGTTGCTTTTCAGACAAGAAACCCTCCACACGTGGCACACGAAATGTTGCAAAAAGAGTCATTAATTGCACACGACGGTGTCTTTGTAAACCCGTTGATCGGCAAAAAAAAGTCAGGTGATTTTGTAGACGAAGTTATTTTGGAATCATATCTGGCAATGATTCAAAATTATTATCCAGAAAACAGGTGCAAGCTTGCCACACTTCACACGGAAATGAGGTACGCCGGACCAAAAGAGGCAATACACCATGCCATAATGAGGCAAAACTATGGCTGCACAAACATCATAATAGGTAGAGACCACGCCGGAGTCGGAAAATACTATCCCCCTTTTGCGGCGCAGGAGATATTCTCACAATATCCGGATCTTGACATAAAACCAGTCTTTTTCCCAGCGCTATACTACTGCAGAAAATGCCTTACATTCACACATGAAAGGGCGTGCCCTCATAACTCAGAGTTCCACGAACAGATAAGTGGAACCAAGCTTCGCGCACTAATTGACGAGGGAAAGCCGCCATCCGAATTTATTATGAGGCCCGAAGTAGTCAGGGTAATCATGTCGCACAAAAAACCATTCGTGGAATAGACATGAAATCCTTGCTCTTGTTGATGGTAGTTGTTGCATCAACTCCAGCGTTTGCACAAGAATTCACAAACCCCTCACTTGTGTTGCAGCACATAGATATTGTCCCTGCTGATTTCAACAAAGTAGAATCAGATATAGTCATAGTTCCATTTGAAAAGACACATGCAGGAAGCTGGCAGATAACAATTCAAAATGACTTGATTTACGCAAACCCAAAAGGCAATGCCGTCCTAAGACTGTATGATGCAAATATCAGCGACAAATTTCTTGAAATAGGAATGGGTAGCCCACCTGAGAGAAAATTCTGGGTTGCCGTCAACTTGCCAGACCAAGGATACGTTCCGGCAACACGACTTGACAAGGATGGCTGGTACGACGGCTCAAAGATAATTGCAGCACACAGCGATGCACAGGGAGTATCGGTTGGTAACGGCAAAAGAATAGTTGTGAGCAACTTTAATTTGCAAGACTTTGTGGTTGGCAGCTATGCAGTCTATGGAATGACAGATGAAACAGATCCGCCCGCCATAAATTCCGGAAGCTTCAACATAGAGATACTTTCAGGCGATGTTTCCAAAAACCCAATACACTATTATCCGTTTTACGTAACTGGCGCAGTTGGCGCAATAATTGGAATACTGTTGATACTCAAGAAGCGTTCCTAGTCTTGTAGTAGTTGCATAGTTTTTTTATCTTGCATGCATGGCACATTGGTGAAATAGGTTTGCAGATGTTTTGGCCGTACATGACAAACGTGTCGTTGATCTGAAGCCAGTATTTCTGAGGGATCTTCTTCATTAGCTCAAATTCCGTCTCCTCTGGGGTCTTGGTCTTGACTAGGCCGAGCCTGTTTGATATTCGGTGCACATGAACATCTACTGGGATTGCAGGCTTTTCAAAGGCGTAAACTAGTACGCAGTTTGCCGTCTTGCGGCCCACACCTGGAAGGCCCACAAGTGTGTCTAAATTGTCGGGGACGGTACCTCCATATTTGGAGTGAATTATCTTTGCTACGTCGATTATCCTCTTTGATTTTACGCGGTAGAACCCAATTGGCCTGATTATCTTCTCTACGTCTTTTACTTTTGCAGTAGCGAGAGCTTTTGGAGTCTTGTACTTTGAAAATAATTCTCTGACTACTTTGGTTGTGTTTTCATCTTTTGTCCTTGCAGACAGAATAGTTCCGATCAGTATTGCAAAAGGATCTCCTTGCTCCACGTCGTGTAGCTGTCGCAATGCAGTCATCCTGGGAGGTCTCACCTCGTTCATGGTCTGAATCATACCACGCAGAATCTTGTCCATCTTACTTTGAGAGTTAACCATTCAATAATAAGCTAAAGCTCGCCAAGATATTATAGTGCAGAAGCTCATCGTTAGATGTGGAGCTTACAAAAGAAGAAGAGCTTGCACTAAAAGGTGAATACGGTGAAACTCTTCAAACTGCATACAGAATTCTTGTAGCTACAGGAGAGGCGACAAATGCGCAAAAGCTCATCCCGATAAAGTGGGCACACCTATCTGGTGTCAATTACAACACCATTGGAGATGCAGGAGAGGAATTTCTCTCAAAGCTGAGTCAGTCCGCCAAAGTACAGGTGATGACTACGATAAACCCAATGGGTTTTGATTTTGATTCCGTCTCAAAGTACAATCTATCGGAGGATTTCATAAAAAAGCAGCAAAGCATCAAGGATTCTTATCTGCGAATGGGAGTGACTCCGTCATTTTCTTGCATTCCTTATGAGATATTTGATTTGCCAAAAAAAGGCACCCAAGTGTCTTTTGCGGAAAGCAACGCAGCAATCTACGCAAATTCGATTGGCAACCTCAAGACAAACAAGGAAAGCGCGTTTTCAGCTTTGGCAAGTGCACTTACGGGCAAAAGTCCGTACTCGGATCTGAGGGTGGATGATGCACCAAATCTCACAATACAAATGAAGATACAAAATCCAGACGAGCTTACCTTTGGGATGCTTGGATTTTTTGCGGGCAAAATAGCTGACAACTCCGTTGGGATCTCTGGGATATCAAAAATGGACAAGCGCAGCTGCAAGTCGTTGTGTGGCGGCATGGGGACATCTGGAAGATGTGGTAAGTTTCTTTTGGAGAATGTTCCGGGCTCAGAGAAGGTGGATTTTGACAAAAAAGAGATGCAAAATGTCTACGACGAGCTGAACACATCAAACAAAGGTGACATCATAACTCTTGGCAGTCCACAGTTGGGCCTCGAAGAGATATCAGATCTCTCATCAATGTTGAAGGGAAGGTCGTTTAAGAAGAGATGCATGGTGTTTTGCCCAAGGGCAGTACGTGACCAGGCGCGAAAGCTTGGATATACAAACGAGCTGGAGCGAGCAGGCTGCGAAATTCTCACAGACTGCTGTACGTGTCTTACACCGCTGATCTGTCCAAGTGATATAGATTCGGTTACAACAAACAGCATCAAAGGAGCATATTATCTGAAAAACTCTAACAAAGTAAATGTCAATCTAAAGCCACTCTCAAAGATAATCCAAGAAGAGACAAAATGACACTCAAGGTGATAGTTAGGGGAAAAGCAAGCGGTTCGGTTCTCAAGACAGAGATACCAATCAACTTTCTTGGCTCAGTTGACAAAAAAACAGGAGTCATAAATGATGACAAACACGATTTGACAGGCAAGTCGTTAAAAGGTACAATTCTTGTTTTTCCACACGGCGTGGGAAGCAGTGTGGGTGCATACACAATTTATTCACTCAAATCAAATGAAACAGCACCTGTTGCGATGATTTGCAAAAAAGTAGATCTCACTGTAGCCTCAGGCTGTGCTCTTGCCAACATACCGCTTGTGATTGTGGATGAGCAACAATATGACAAGCTACAAAACGGAACACGGGTGACTGTGGACACCGAAGCAGGCACAATCTTATAGTATCAGACGCACCACGTTGCCGTTTGGGCACTCTTCTTTGAAGATGATCCCTTCAAATGTAAAGACTTGAGTGTCTTTTTCCATCCAGCAGCCTGGAGGGAGGCCAGCCTTTTGGCATGTGTAGTCGAGAAATTTTCTTTCATCCCATCCATATTCTTTTGGGACTTGGGGCAAAAGCAAACCAGATTGATAGCCACGCTTGATAAGCAGACCGTCTCTGCCGATTTTAATTTTTGATGGAATTTGCACCGGCTCATCTACTTTGAGTTGCTGAGGGGGTGTAAGTACTGTTACCTCAAAAGTAATTTTGTCAAGCTCGGATTCTCTTACTGGAAGAAAACGGGGATCCTGTGTAGCTGCTGCAATCGCAGCATCTGGAAGAGCTTGGCTGATCTTTCTTGGTAGGGTAAAGCCGATGCAGCCGCGCAGCTCATCTGCAAGATTTAGCGTTACAAATATACCGGATTCGAAATCAAGCCTTGCCTTTGATTTTTCATCTAATTCGAGTCGGCGGCCGTTTTTGACAAACTCGGTCACTATCCTTCTTGCAGTTTTGACAAGAACTGCGCCGTCTTGGTCTGAAATGTTATAGCTGCTCATTTATTTCTGCGATAAGTCTTTCCAAGTTTCTAATATGAGTTCCTTCCCAGTAAATGTGGCTGCAGCCTTGGCAGATCCAAAACTCATCTACATTCTGAATTATCTTCGGTGGTACTCTTTTAACTATCAGAGATTTTTGTATGCTACATAGAATGCCGTTACAGCTAGGACACCGTGCGTCTGATGCGCCAAAGTGGTATTTTTTAATGTTCAGTTTTTTTGCGATTTCTACCAGTTGTTCTTTTTCTGTTGGAGAAACAACTTGGAGTGAGTGGATATCGTGTTTTTTTGCTTTGTTTGCAAGCTGTGTGTCTTTGGTGATTATGATCCGGCTCTCTCTTTTTGCTACAAGTAAGAGATCCTCATCTTCAATATTTGCCGAATAACTGCAATCAAAACCTAACATCCGGAGTTTTTTTGCTACTGTGCCAAGCATAGAGTCTACTACAAGTTTATCTTGGTTCATTTTTTGTCAGCCCAAGATCGGTGATACGGCTTTCGCCTGCAGGCAGGACTCGTACAAAATCATCAATGGTGAACTGTTTTGCTACATCTTCGTTCAGCTTTATGAATTCGACTCTGAGTCTTTTTGCAGTCTCTGTCATATCGTTTCCGCCTGGCTCAATTACTGCATAGCATATGCAATGTTTCTTTACTGGTTCGGGGGGACCACACATGAGCATATAGTGATCGTCTCGGTACAGTATGCCTACTCCGAGCTTCAGAGTGGCAGCTTTGACAAAATTTTTCTGGCCTTCCAAAACAAATGAACCCTTTGCAAGGAACTGGCCACTTGGTGCCCCCTTCTTGACCTGTTCTGGGTTCACCCAGTATGCGCTGAGTCCGTACATTGCTTCTCGCCACGCCCGACTAAAGCAGACTGTTGCTTGCGCTACCTCATTTATGGAGTCAAATGGTATGGATTCTGGTACGTCCTTTAGGATGAAAAACGGTGAACCAAATATCTCAGCATGAAAGACCTTGTCTGATTTTGCAAGCTGTTTTCTGATTATGGCAGAGTTTGATGAAGAGTCTCTTCCACCTATTGCTAGGAGGCCATCTGATGTGTAAAACCATCTATACCTTTCAAACCATTCTTTTTTCTTGAACTCTGTAAAAAGTACGGAATTCCTTGCTGTCTCTGATTGTGATTTTAGTTTTGCAAGCTCTTTTTGATTTTTCAGCTTTAGTGCTTCAATAGAGTTTATTGCAGCCAACTGGCGCTTTGATTCATCAAAAAGTGTGGATGCGATAGCGGGAATGGACGAATCTTCTCTGATCTGAATCTTTTCGTTATCGATTTTCAGAAATAATACTCCTCGTTCCCTTACGAGCTCAGCATTCTGAGATTTTAGCTTCTCAGATGCAAGCGAGTCGGTTATGGAGGTTACTCCACTAGATGTCACAGAAAAAAGAAATTTTGCTAAATGGGATATCTTTTCGGCTCTTTCTTTTACCTGCTGTATTGCTTTGTCCTGTTCGTCTATTCTGCTTTGAAGGTCAGCCATCTTTCTATCAAGTGAACTTGTCTGGGTTGCTTTGCCTTTCTCTAGGAGTATTTTGGAAAATGCTTTGTCCAGTCCTTCCATGAAGCTTGGAATCTTCTCAAACTCTGCTTCCTGCGTCTCAATCATGACAGGGTATACTTCGAGGCCGTCCTGCGTTTTGACGATTAGTGGTTCGTGATTTCCGCTGACTATCTTACCTACAAGTGATTTTGTTGACTGGACTATACTTTTGATCTGATCAGGTGTTAGCGAATCTGCAGGAGAATCAAAGTTAACTTTTGCCTGACGAAGTATCTCTTCTGCATATTTTGCAGGCAGTCCAAACGTTCTTCCAAACCAGCGCACTATTGGGGTAGATATCGATTCTAACTCATCAAAGTTTTTCTCATCAATATCTAATACGCTGAGACCTTTTTGTGGAGGCGGAACGTATGTCGCACCGACACGAAGTTCTCTGTGTCTTACTTGAATAGAGTGCAGCAAGGCCAATATTTTGAGGTCATTGTTGCAAAGTAGAATGTTGCCGTCACCAAAAAACTCGCATACCAGAACAAACTCTTTATCAAAGCCAGCAAATCTGAGATACACAATTCGCTCAACACCAAGCTGCTCTACTTTGATGAGTTTGAGCCGCAAGAGGTCGTCTCGGAGTCGTTTAACCAATTTGTTTTCCTCGATCTGGTCGATTTTGATTCCAGTAAGCCACATACCTATTGACGACACTACCAAAAACAAATCGGGCTTTTCTGGATGATGCAGCCTAAGTAAAATGCTGTCTTGATTTATCGAGTAAATGTTGTTCACATAGTACCCCTGTGTTGCTTTTGATATCTCGCTTACAAGGAAGATGAGCTCTATTCCAGCTAGTGCCATGAGAACTCATTGAGAATCTAAAATATACTCTTACTGATGATACACACCGACCAAACATTTTAAACCAGTCACAATAGAGTCAACCTAGAAATTTCATTGAAGCACCCAAAGAAGAAAAAGGCATCAGAACCAGACGACTCCAAAAAAAACAATGAGCAGCCAAAAACAGAACCAGTCGACAATCAGGACGAAATAACTAGAAGAAAAAAACTACTAGACAGACTGTTTTGGATTAGAGTAGGGCTTGCCGCAATAGCTGGTGTCATGGCTACCTTCTTGTTTGAATCAATTGAGGGCGAAGAGAGAAGATGGGCTTCAATTGGTTTTATGATTGCAGTTTTCATAGGCTCAACAATAATCGGCAAAGGAATGAAGATAGGTCTGCCTCCATCTGACAGAAAAAAAATCGTCACAACTGGAATTGGCAGCTATGTGTTCCTCTATTTGTTTATGTGGAT
>JBKBQK010000044.1:0-10601 GCA_046292705.1 Candidatus Nitrosotenuis sp.
CGGTCTCCACCTCAAAGTCGTATTCTGTGAACTCTTGTGCGTATGCAAGCGTGATGCCAAAGAATAAGGCAATGACCAAAAAGTAATACCACATGTAGATACTATTAATTAGAAATTTTATGAACATATGGTATGGATTTTCTGCTCGAAGAAGAGATGATTGATTTACTGACGTACTGCCTGCAGAATCCAAACGCACCTGACGTTGAGCAAAAAAAGGCACGAATCGGAGAGATTGGAAAAGAGTTGTATTTGGATGGCGGCGTCGACGCACTTGAGAATATGTTCTTTGCACTTGAGAACAGAATAAAAGAAGAGATTGGAAAAGATCCGCGGCCATTTAGGTCGTTGTGGAATGGTAATACTTCGGAGTGGAACTATTAATCTAAAAAATTGTAGAAAAGGCTTATGCCTTTCCGATTCTAAATATTGCCGTTGAACATGTTGGACATGTTCCTTTTGTTGCCGGCTTTCCGTTCTTAAGAGTGACTGGCTTTATACCTGACATCTCTCGCTTTGCTCTGCATTTGACGCAATAGCCTATCATGATGTGTCTTACTAACAAGATCTGCTATTAGCGGAAGGCTGTAAAAATTATTTAACACGAAGGTAGACTGGAGGATCGAATTTGATGTCTAGGCACAAAGTCTAATTTCTGCTACAAAAAGGTCATTGCAGCTCAACGTCTTTTGTCTCTCTGCTCAGCAGCGTTGGTATGATTACAATTATGGAACCAATTATGATGTTGATGCCGAGTGCAACTGATATCATTTCTTTTGCAGAGATCGACATGAGGTGCAGTGCAATCAGTGGCGACCATGAACCAAAGATGAGGCCTGCATTGTATGAAAAACCAGCCGCGCTGTTTCTTGCTTGTGTTGGAAACCTCTCTGAAAAAAACGCAGGGATTGGGCCTGATGCAGTGGAGATGATAAATGCGTACACCACTACGACCAAGCTGACAAGCAATGTCTTTTGTAAAATCATCATCGCAAATGGAATGGAAAGGGCAATCGATGCAAAAACAAAATACAACATTGCTTTTCTTCGTCCAACTCTTTGCGAAAGCCATCCAGTAAAGGTCATTCCAAGCCATGATGAGGCAGTGGCATAAATCATGAGTGGAGCAACTTCGGCGTTGGTGAACTGACCAAACTGGTGCAAATAGGTAGGAAGGATGCTAATTGTGCCGTGATACATATAGACAAGCCCAGTCATTATGGCTGCGCACAACAAAAATTCCCTACGGTATTCTTTTCCAAAGACTATCTTTCTGAGGGGAGACTTTTCTATGCCGTCCTTTAGGCGCTTTTCGACCCACAGTGGGGACTCGTCCATACTGAATCGGACAAAGAGAGCGACAAAGCCAGGCACTATGCCAGTAAAAAAGAGGATCCTCCACCCCACTTCCTCAAAGGCCTCACCTGGAAATGTTATTGTGATGATTTGAAATGCAATAGATGCCAACAAAAATCCAAAAGAAAAACCGCTTTGCAAAAAGCCTGAGAGGATACCACGTCTTTGTTTTGGTACGCTCTCCATTGTGATCACTGCACCGCTGCCCCACTCGCCACCGGCAAAAATTCCTTGAATCAGTCTGATCAATACCAACAAGATGGGGGCTAGTACACCAACCATTGCATAGGTTGGCAAAAGGCCTACCGTAAACGTAGCTACTGAAAATCCAAGAATTGTAATTATCATTGCTCTTTTTCTGCCAAACTTGTCGCCATAAATTCCAAAAATCACAGAACCAAGTGGCCTCATGATCAAAGTGACGGTGTATGATGCAAATGTCGCAATGATGCTAAATACTGGATTTTCTGATGGAAAGAACAACTGACTGATTGATGGAACCACAAGCAACATTAGCACGATGTCGTATCCATCAAGTGACCAACCAAGAAAAGATCCGGCTATGATCTTTTTTTGTGCAGTAGTTAAGCTCAACAAGCTACTGAGGCGCAGCTCATATTTTAGCACTGACACATTCCCGACACTAAAGGGTTCGGACTTTCGCTTGTTTTGTAAATCGCTCTAGCTTACAATTATCTTAATCTTGGTTGCAGGACTAAGTGCTGAGGCGTCCTTGATGCTGTCCCACACATAGATCTCAGCAGTATATATGCCTGGGATGTCCGTGGACCATGAAATTGCAGGGGATAATGTTTGTTGTGAGTTCAGCGACGCAGAAAACCAGGAAAGCTTTCGTGTGACTTGGCTGCTGTCAAGTATCTGCACGATGTAGACGAAATTCTGTGTGTTTGCCTGCTTGTTTGTGACATCTGCTGATACCTGGATCTGCTGGTTTACATTTATGTTCTGGGAAATAGGCTCGCCAAAGGTGTTGACTAGGCGTGGGTTCTTTATTTCGGCACGCTGGGTTCCTACCTGGGCAAACGCTTCGTAAACTGGCGCCAAAATTATGAGGAGCACGAGAAAAACTCCTGTCTTTCTTAACACGCTTGAATACAAAATTGTGTCATACTAAAGAGTTTTCATGCTAAAATGGTTGAGCTATTGTGCTTTGTCGCACAAATCGACAGAATCGCAGTTTTTGCATGAATATCGATCAAATCTGGTCATCATATTCTGAAAGTCGATCATAATAACATCTGTTTGCATCGAATTTCGAAATTGTGCGACAAAGCAGAGCTATTGTCCAAATACTAAAGCTCGATTCTGTAATAGTCCCAGCGTTCTGGGTCAAATTTTGTGACAAACTCTGCGTTTTCGTTCTTGTCTATTCTTTTTTGTATTACGTCCCTGAGTGCAAAGCTGGTAAGGTATCTGTAGTTCATAGAGTGGGCCTGCATTGTGAAGAGATGTCTCATCTCACTTCCGCCCCTCAAACCCCAGTAACCCATCTTTAGCGCAATTGGCTCCAAAAAGACCGTGTTATGTTTTCCATAGTTTTCATCTATTATTTCAGGACGTAGCACATAATTCTCAAGTGGCCCACCTTTGGCAAAGCCGATTATTGGGCCATCTGAGCTGCCAACTCGCAGTGTGTTGAGAATTGTCTTTGGATCAACGAGTGTCTTTTGGAAGTGCTCTCTGTCTACCTGGAGGGGAGTTGGTAGCTCGTGGTAAATACTGAGCAATGTCTTTTGAAAGTCTTGGTCGTACCT
Source organism: Candidatus Nitrosotenuis sp. (assembly GCA_046292705.1). GTDB lineage: Archaea > Thermoproteota > Nitrososphaeria > Nitrososphaerales > Nitrosopumilaceae > Nitrosotenuis. The sequence goes on from JBKBQK010000044.1 coordinate 3,132, forward strand.
TATCTTCATTGATTCTATTTTTGGAACAAGTCGCAAATTTTCGTAAAGATAGTCTGATTGTATTTTGATTTCTTGTTGACGCAGATTCAAAAATCCGGTGACTGCGTCCATAAAGTTTTTTCTCATGTCTTTTGGCAGTGCGCGCAAAACAGTGTCACACATGCTTGCTTCATCGTTTAACAGATCTTCAAAATACGCAACGGCTCGTTTTACAATGTATGAAGGATGCCACGCCAACGCATGTGCATTTTTCTTTGCCATGTCCATCGCTTTTGTAAAGTCGCCCAGTGCGTAGCCACCGACTCGGTCAATTACGGAAAGCAGCCATCCGAGTCTGAGGTAATACTGCTGCATCTCTGGGTTGTCTTTGGTAATTGGTGACTTGGAAAAACACTCGTAAATCTGCCTTTCCGCATTTTCTTTTAGCTTGCCTTGCCAGGGATATGTTGTACGAAGAATGAGTGCTTTGACTATCTCATTGTCTAGGCCGGCGTCTCTGAATAGTTCTTTGACTGATGTGTCGTGTGTGAGAAATCTGATGACGTTGTCTTCGTGCGGCTTGTCTACACTTTTTTGAGGATCAAAGTCATGAAACAAAGCTGACGCAAAGAGGTACTTGAAATCTTCAGTCCTAATGTCGTTGAGTATGCTCTTCCATTTGAGGACAATTAAGGAAACATAGGTTACTTCGAGCTCGTGTGTGATGTTGTGGTATCCGTAATAGTCCTTGCCCAGACCTTGGGTCTCGAAGATCTTTATGGTATAATCAAGCATTCTGGTAAAACAAGGATGTTCCAGCCCGCAGGTGGCGCAAAGACTGATTATCTGGTTTCTTAGAGTCTGCGGGTTTGCAAAGAGTTGCATTAGTACTCGATGTGCGAACAGTTTTAAAACTGTATAGTCCGGCAATGTAAATTTTACAAAATTGGCGCGGATTTTATGATAATTTTCCAATCGATCTTAGCGCGCTTTGATAATGAGCTTGTGTTTTTTTGATTAGTGCAAACAAGCTGCGCAAATGTACGCACACACAAACTATTCTATTCTATTGCATAATATGATAGTCATGAACCCAAAACAAAACTCGAAAATCAAACTTGCAATTCTCAAACTCCTCGAAGAGGGTACGTCGGACAGAGGAAAGATCTACAAAAAACTGCAAAGCGAATTTGGGGTGTCTCAAGCCGAGGCAAGGCTTGCGTGCAAGGAAGTCAAAATAGAATTAATCTCCAAGCTAAAGAAACTCCAATCAGGCATGCTGGAGCTCTGAGAAAGACTCATAGTATAATCAGAGTCAAGTTGTTGCGTGAACCTTGACAAAGACGCCCTACTTGCGTTGACGCAGTACACATCACAAAAATATGTGATGAGAATTAAAGATGCAGAATATTCCCCAAAAGAAATACAACTAAGCTATGTGGAGACTCCGGTGAGCAGACCTACCATGAGGGGAGGTGTGTATTTTTCCGATAAGATGAGCTTTAAAATAAAGGTAAATCTTGAAGATATAGGCCTTTCCAGCTCGCTTTCAAAGATGATGCTTGGGCCGAACGCCAATTTTGAGCAAATACAGTTTCTAACACAGCTGAGCGTTGGTGGAGCAACAAAGGATCTGAAGATATTTACAAATCTTGTAAATTATGTACAAAAATCAGACGGCCTTGAGCTTAACCTGCTGGTTGTCGGCACAGAATCAGCCAACTGATGCCTTGAAGTATTTGTCGTAGGTCTTTCTTTTTTCTTCGTCTGATAGTATTTCATAGGCTTTTGTTATTTCGGCAAATACCTCAGATGTCTTTTGGTTTTTTGTCTTGTCGGGGTGATATTCTTTTGCAAGCTGCCTGAATTTAGCCTTGATTTCTTCCTGTGTTGCATCATTTGAAACGCCAAGCGTAGCATAATAGTTTGGCAGTCTTGACTCTTGTAGCATCTTGCGGAATTCCTGAGCCTCTTTTGTCTGTTTTTTTTCGCCAAAAAAGTCTTCGTCGTCTGCATTCCATTCAGAATGGTATTTTTCGTAATCTCGGTTTTGCTTTGATGCAAACTCTTTTTTTTCATATTCTGTCTTTTTTCGGAGTATGATGTCTCTTGCCAAGTACAAAAACAATGCTACTACTACGGCAGCAATTACGATCATTGCAAGCCTTACGTCATTTGGGTTGTAATACTCGGAGATTTCTTCTGAGCCACGCTGTGCTTCTGTGATGATTGCAGGCTGCTGGGCATGTGTTGCGAGCACGCTAACTGAGAATACGAAAATCAATGCAAAGGCAGCTTTGGACATTGTTGTATTACGTCGATTCTAAAATTTTATTAAGATTCGCATGTGCTAGACTAGTCTAAAGTCCTCTTTGACCGTGTTTAGGACAATGTTTGTCACGGTTTTGTCCACATTTTGCTTTGAGGAGAGGTTCTTGACAAACTTGCTTAATTCGTCACGGTTTTTGAATTTTGCAACAAGCACTGTGTCTGACTCGCCTGTTACATCGTAGACTGCGCAGACGTTCTCAAGGCTGGCAATTTCGTTTTCTATTTCGACCATCTTGCCTTTTTTCGTATAAATTTCAATTATCGCAGTCAAGTCGTAGCCAAGCTTTTCGTGGTCGATTATTGCAGTGTAGCCTTTGACTATTTTTTCCTGTTCCATCTTTTTTATTCTCGTTAGGATGGTGACAGTAGACATGCCAAGCTTTAGCGCCAATTGCCTTGATGAGAGTCTTGCATCAACTAGAAGATTTTTTAGAATTTTTACATCTGTTTTATCCAGGATCATAAGTATTAACTATGCTTTACAAATATTAAAGGTTATCAGAATTTTTTAAATGGATTTTCAGCTTCACTTTATGACATCATAAATCCATCCATGCTTATAATAAATTATAGAATGATTGAAAAGAATTTCGACTTTAATCGACTGTATGACAAGGTTCTGAGGTATTATCTGCAAAAAAAACACTACACAAAGGAGCAGGCAAACTTCATCGCACAAAAGGTGGTACAAAAAGAAAAAGACCTGCGTACCTGCAAGAACACAAAATGCGGTCACCTACTGTATGACCACCTAAGGAACTACGAGTCGTGCCTAGTAGATAATTGTGGCTGTGAGCGATTCCTGAGGGCTAGCTAGTTATCCTGAATCTTTTGCACAAAGGTGTTCAGAGAAAATGGTTTTTGAAGATACTCGACTTTGTTCTCAAGGGACTTTGTACCTTCGTTCCCACTCAGCGCGTAAGCGGATGCAAATACGATCTTCTGGGTAGGTTTTACGCTTAGGATCTCAGTTGCTACCTCGGCGCCACTCTTTTTTGGCATGGATTGGTCTAAAACCACTACGTCGAATGGATTTTGGTCCAAGGCCTCAAACTCGCTCTCTTTGAGGGATTCTTGGTATTTTTTTAGGCATTCTGCGCCGTCCCTTGTTATGACTACGTCGTGTTCGTATTTTCGCAAAATCTTGTCATACTGACTTGCGGTAAATTGGTTGTCTTCGGCTATGAGTATCTTCAATCCTGCTTGTGCTTTTGGCTTTGAGCGGTTTTAACACTAGTTTGTCCTTTTTAAACAGACAGAGAAACTGGAAAATGACAATAACTTTGGTGTCGTATTAGGTGTGATGGAAGAAACAGACGAGCTCATCAAAAAAGGCAAGGTGCATTTAGCTGAAGGAAGCTTCGAAGAGGCGCTCTCTAATTTTGAGCAGGCATCGTTGCTTGATCAAAAGAATGCACAGATCTGGAATCTAAAGGGTGCGGCGCTGCGCAGCATGGGAAGATACGATGAAGCAATAGAGTGTTTTAACAAGGCATTGGAACTAGATCCAGCAGACAAGTATGCCTCATGAAGGCACTGCCATGTTTTGTGTTAACAAAAGACTAATTATCGTAACAATGAAAGATTTTTTGAAAGAAAAAATGGATAATGTCGAGAAAATTTTGAGCAAGGCATCTGAGCTGTGTGAAGACGGCAAATTCAAAGCTGCAATAATTTTGTACAACAAGGCACTAAAGGCAAGGCCAAACAACGTCGATGCACTAATTGACAAGGGCGTGGCACTGCAAAACATGGGTCGCCTCAAACATGCACTGAGTTGTTTTCAAAAAGCATTAGATGTAGAGCCAAAAAATCTAACGGCGCTAATCAACAAGGGATCTGTCTTGCACAGTCTTGGAAACTTTGAGGAGGCAATAGAGTGCTACGACGCAGTGCTCGCAATAGACAAAAAATCTACGATGGCTCTTGCATACAAGGGGCTCTCACTTGGCGAGCTTGGTTTTGTAAAAGAGGCCCTGTCTTATTTCAAAAAGGCGCTCAGAATCGACAAAGATTATGATCTGGCACAAATTAGCAAAGATATAGCAAAAAGACTGCTCAAAGAGCAAGGCCTGATGCGTTAGTTCTAAAAAATCGTCACATCGCCAGGTGCTGGTTCGCGATTTTGCTTTTTGTGGAAGTTGATGTAGTCTCCATGGTCTGTCTCTTGGTGCTCCCTTAGCTTTTCGATGGTATCAAAGACATTGTTGCACAAGTAGCACTTTGGTTTGTACTCGTCAACAAGAGGCATCACCATGGTTCTAGATGTGGCTACCGGGTATTTCTTAATTTGCGTAGCCGTGAATTTTGCCACAATCTTAAAAATACGTCCAGTTGGCATTAGGGTATGCAAAAACTCGGCATCCTAGCTTCACTGGTTCTAATCAGTGCAGCATTAGTAGGGCCTATGGGACTCTCCGTCGCACAAGAATCTCCACAGACTGGGACAAACACAACCTCTACTGATGTCACTTCGACTGAAACTAAAGTCACACCAACCACCCCACCAAAACCACAAAAAGAGCTTACAATGGAAGAGAAAATAAAGAAAGATCTTGCCGAAAGAAAAGCAAAGCTTGAAACTAAACTCGATGATCGTGTAAAAATGATCAAAGAAAAATCACTCAAAAAAGCGCAGACATGGGATGAGCGACACGAAGAACGACTCAAAAAACTAGGAGAGGCAGAAGGAAAACGACAAACAACAATCAAGGAACAAAAAGCAAAACTGCAAGAACAAATGTCAAAGAAAAAGTCAAAACTTGAAGAACAAATGAGCAAAAAAATTGGCACACTTGAAGAAAGAACAAATGCGGCAAAAGCAAAGTTTGACAAAATGATGACAGACAAGATGGCAAAGTTCAACGCCAAAGTAAAACTCAAGTCAAAAACGGTAGCACCAATTGAGCCGGTGGTTCCTCCAACTAAAGAGGCTGCACCAAATGCTGGCTCGAACTCGACGCAAACTGGCACTCAATAGACGCGCTTTTTTATTTACAATTTCAGTTATTGTTTTATATCGTAATCCCCAACTGATTCTGTTGGACACAAAAGCGATTCTGCTTGCCGTAATGCTTGTGGCGTCTGTAACATGGCTACCATATATGCAGGCGTATGCGCAAACTCAGTCAAAAGAAAAAGCGTCTGATAAGATACGCGAGTTTGAGGCCCAACAAGAAGAAAAGCTAAAGAAGATGCAAGAAAAGAAACTGGCGCAGCTGGCAGAAATCGAGGCAAAGAAAAAAGAAGTTCTTGAAAAGAAAAAGAAGCAACAAGTGGAATTAGAGGCAAAAAGAAAACAGCTTGAACAGGACAAGGAAGCAAAAAGACAAGAACTTTTCCAAAAAAGACAAGATCGAATAGCGGAGTTCAGCGACATAAAAGAAAAGGCAAGGCAGCAGGCCGAAGAATTCCAGCAAAAAAGAATGCAACAACTAGAAGAGAAAAAACAGATAAGCACCAAAGAGGAAATTGAAAAAAGAAAAAAGGAACTTGAAATACAAACCAAGATGACAAAAGAGAAATTCTTGGCGCAACAAAAACAGGCGCAAAAGGAATTGGAAGAAAAGCGCAGAGAAGCCTTAAAACTACTCAAAGAAAAAAGACTCGAAATAGAACAAGAAGCAGCCAAAAAGGCGCAACAAACTTGGGAAAAACAGCAAGAACTAGCAAAAAAGACACTAGAAGAACAGACGAAAAAGTCTGCAAAAAAATCTACACCGAATCAGACTACGAACTAAACATAGTCTTGTTTTTAAATGAAGAACACTTGAGATTGGCCGCATTATTTTTATATTGAATTAATGATTTGCCAATATGCAAAAACTAGGAATACTAGCTTCAGTACTTCTTTTGGCCTCAGTGTTAGTCGGCCCAGTTGGATTATCATACGCACAGACGGTGGATACCAACAAGGCAGCAAAGATGAGTCATGAGGAAAAAAGAGCAATGATGGACAAACAAAGAGAAGAGCGACTGGAAGCACAAAAACAAAAAGCTGCTGAAATCAAAGCAAAGATGAATGCCAAAAAAGAGGCCGCGGCAAAAGAACTAGAGGCGGCACTGACAGCACGTCAAACAACAATGAAAGAAGACCTTCCACGAACTGAAGAAATCATTGCAAAACTCAAGGCAGCTGCAAAGGAAGCAATTGACACAAGAAAGGCTTCTGGCGGCCCAAGTGAGGTACAAAAGGCACTCGAAAAAGAGCGCGACGCACTAAAGAAACGAATCGAGGAACACAAAATGATGATTCCAAAGTCACCACAGAAAGACATCAAGTACGTCAAAGAAGACCAAAAAGGACGAGAAAAGAAGCTCAAAGGCTACGATGCAGTAGACCAGTACTCAAAGGAAGTCGTACTCAAAAAAGAGTACAAGAAGGCTGAAGAGATCAAAAAACAAAGACAAGCAGAAATGCACCACAAGAACCGACAGTAGGCAAAACGAAAGTCAGTCTGCACGGTTCAGTTTCTTTTATATTTACAAGTACTTCGAGGAAGAATAGTTGCTCAGAGAACTAGTCAGCGAATCAAAGTCGATAGAAAAGGCCTTGGCAGGTGAAGAGCTTTCATTTAATGAAGGACTCGAACTTCTAAACAACGACAACAACTTTGTGGTTGGTGCGACGGCTGACCTAGTGCGAAAAAGACTTGTCGGTGACAAGGTGACATTTGCAGCATCATACTACATGAACTACACCAACGTGTGCGCTGCAAGCTGCCAGATGTGCGCATTTTATCGAAAGGGAGATGAGCAAGACGCATACACTCTGAGTCCTGAGCAAATCGTGCAAAGAGTATCTGCCGCAAAGCAGCTTGGAGCTACCGAGGTCCACATTGTGGGAGGATTTCACCCAAAGCTTCCACTGGACTATTACGAAAACATGATGAAAATAATCAAAAAGAACCACCCAGATCTTACGATCAAGGCATTTACTGCGGCCGAAATATTTTATCTGTCAAAGCTGACAAAAAATTCTGTTAAAGAGATACTTCTAAGGCTAAAACAAGCAGGCCTTGACTCTATGCCCGGAGGTGGCGCTGAGCTGTTCCATCCGGAGATAAGAAACCTCATAGTGCGAGGCAAGTGTTCAGGAGAAGAGTGGCTTAACACAATAGAGCAGGCCCACAATCTGGGAATTAGGAGCAATGCCACGAT
>JBKBQK010000045.1:0-10389 GCA_046292705.1 Candidatus Nitrosotenuis sp.
TCATGTCGCCTGTGGTATTTTCACGGTAAATAAAGCTAATCAAAAATTTAGGGGGCCAAAATTCAATCTGATTATCGTTTTGCAACCTAAGCAGTGTTTTTTTGAATAACCTTGCGTGTTTTTATTACAAATCTCTCTAAATCACTAAAAAAACCTTCAAAATATTTTCTTGGGTCTTGCACTGTATCATCAAACTCAAATGATTCGCCAAGTCTTTTGTATTGCCTGACCGTATATGTGATCTTGATTACTTTTTTGCTATGTGGTTGCATGATGTGGCCATGTGTTACTTTGTTTCGCAAAATTTGTAGCTTCCAAAGTCCACTGTGTTTTGTATTCCATTTTTGAGATTTGTTCTTTGTCGGTGTGGTAAAATAACTTGCAATTATTTTTTTTACAAGCCCTTGTTTTCCAGTATCTGCAAGTTGTTTTCTAACACCGTGAATGTAAAACACATTGTCTTTATCAAATATCTCAAACTTTTCATTTATCTCGCGTTTTATTACGTCGATCACACTTGATGCAAAAAACAAAAATGAATCCACATTTGCTTCAAGTATTAGGCAGTCATGTGTTGATTGTGGAATTTTTTTTGGGATTTTGCTCAGAAAATACCTTGCTAACGCAAGTTTGAACAAAACTGGATCTTGACTCAAATAACTGATGTTGGAAATATCCATCATTTACAATACTGTTGTTGTAATTTGGATTAAAGTTATCCTTTGTAGCTAAAATGTAAATGCATCCTTTAACAAAAGATGGAGATCTTCTTTTAAATGATCGTCATTTAGACTAAGTTTCAGATTTTCTAACAATGTCTCGATTATCACACATTGATTTTTTGAAAATTGGTAATAACATTCAAGAACATCCTCATAAGATTTTGCCTTTTTGTACATCTCCCAAAAATTATCGGACATTATCTGATAATTGTATAGAAAAATCCGAATCGGCTCTTGTACGCTTGCTGAGGAGTTGTATCTGAGCATGTTGACTAACAACTCTTCTAGCCTAGCGTCCAAACTTGCCTCAAAAATAGCCTTGTAAATATTAGATACTGCCAGGCCTAACCTATGTTTTAAAATAAGATAAAATTATCCACTAACAATGCAAACAAATGTTTGACGATTAAAAAAGAATTGAATAAATGTACATCAACCCTGTCCTTCAATCACACTCAAAGTCATGGTGCTAATTATGTATTTGATTTTACGGATCTTTGATGTGATTACCTTTTCAAGGTCTTTTTGCGTGTTTGCCTCTACCTTACAAACCACTTCGTAGTACCCAAAAACGTCGTCTGCTGCTTTTACCTCTGGAATGTACTTGAGGTTTCTGATGACGTAGTAGGTTTCGGTTGGCTCGCAGTGTATTATGACATATGCACTAGGCATTATTCCTGCGCCTCATTTACCATCATTGTTATTGCGGATTCAATGTTTTCAATTTTTCTAAGCTTTTCAAGCACGATTTTACGCAAAGTATCGTCATTGGGAGCAGACAGCTTTACTACAATGTCGTAAATCCCAAACGTTCCTTGTACCTCATACGATGATAGATCGGCTTCTTTTAGCACTGATTTTGCCTTTTCTATAATCTCCGATTCGTGGTTTAGCTTAGCGTTTATCAAAAAATATGCTGTGGACATGGTTATTCCTGCCCTTCTATTCCCATCAAAGTCAAAGTTGAACGTATTCTGTCTATTTTGCGGATCTTCCAGGTGATTATTTCCCTGAGTCGTTCAACTGAGGCAGTCTCTATCTTTGCTAGAATGTCGTATGCCCCAAACACCCCCTTTACTTCTTTGACTCCGTCTATTGGCTTTATTTGATCAATGACTTTTTGCTCAGACCCCAACTCGCAGTTAATGAGGACATATGCTGTTGCCATCTATCTGATCCCTACCTTGACGTATGGTTTTGTCATGGAACATCTTTACGTTTGACGTATATATAATGAATTATAGAAAAACTAGCCACTCGTTCAACTTTTAGGAAATAAATTAAACAGTTTTTAGCTAAATTAGGCCTTTGGCATACGAAGTAAACGATTGTATGCTACGCCAAATCTGTGCGCCTCGTCGCGGGCATGCTGAAGTATCTGCAGGCCATGGTGGTGTCTTGGCATGATGATTGGTTCTTTTTTGTGCGGCACAAAGACTTCCTCATTTTGCTTTGCAAGAGATACACAAGGTATTTTCATTGCAAGACTCTGTAGCGCAGACACTGCAGCGTTGAGCTGACCTTTACCGCCATCTATGAGAATCAGATTTGGAAATTCCAAGTTTTCTGAGGTCACACGCATGTATCTTCGCTTTATTATCTCATTAATCATTGAAAAATCATCTTGACCGCTGACGGTTCTTATCTTAAATCTCCTATATCCTGACTTGTCTGGCCTGCCGTTGACAAATCTTGACATGGCGCCCACCGCAAACGACGTGCCATAATTTGAGATATCAAAACACTCTATGACTTTGGGTATGTCAACAAGACCAAGCTCTTCCTTTAATTGGACAAGGCCTGGCTCTGATCCCTTTGATGTGATGATGTCGATATTTTTTAAAATGAGGTCAAGTATCTCTTTTCTTTTCCCAGAAACGGGGACAAGTATTTTGACTTTGGTTCCTGCCGCCTTTGAGAAAAGACTTTCTAACAGTTTTGCATTTTGCGGCATTTCGTTTACTATCACATACGGTGGTATCTGATTGGTCGTATAGTACTGATAAAGAAAATTGGAAAACGAGTTGTCGCCCACAAGATCAAAGGAAAACTTGTTGCTGTCCCGAATGACACCGTTTATCTTCTTAAAAGTCATGATGTGGGCAGTCTGTTCGGTTGTTTTTATCCCAAAATATTCCTCGTCTGCACCTGAGACATTTTCCATTTTTTGTCGTGTTTTCAGGCTGCCTAGCCTCTGCAGAGTACCTTTTATCTCCTGCGCACGCTCAAATTGAAGCTGCTCTGCCGCCTGCCTCATTTCTGACTCTAATTTTTTCGTAAATGCATGCAGATCCCTTCCTTTGAGAATTGACTCCAAGTCGGATACATGTTTGGCATATCTGATCTGCGCTTCTTTAAACTCGCATGGTGCCTCACAGTTACCAAGATGGTATTCAAGGCATGCCTTTTTTGGAAGCCTTTTACAAATTCTGATCTTAAAGGCCTTGCGCAAAGAGCCGATACTTAGCAGCTTTGAACTTCCGGAAGTAAACGGCCCATATATTTTTCCGTCACCTAAAAATTTGCCAGTCCTGGTTCGTCGTGCAACGACAAGTCGGGGGTATTCCTCACCGGTTAATCTCAGATAGGTATAGCGCTGCTGATCCTTGAGTTCTATGTTAAAAATTGGCCTGTATTGTTTTATCATGTTGGATTCCAAAAGGAATGCTTCTGCTTCGTTATCTGTTAATACAAATTCAATATCGAAGATCTTTTCGACTAATTTCTGCGTTTTGTAGTTTTGATTTTTTAAAAAATATGATCTTACACGATTTTTTAGATTCTTTGCCTTCCCAATGTAAATTATTTTCCCTTCTTTATCCTTCATCAAATAGATTCCGGGCTGTGACGGAATTGTTATTTTTTTAATATCTAATGTCAATTTACCAAGAACTTCTTTAGATATTGTCCAGTGTAACTCTTCAGATTTGATGCAATCTGAGCAGGTGTACCAGTTGCTACTACTTGTCCGCCTTTGTCTCCACCTTCTGGTCCTAGATCAATTATCCAATCCGAATTTTTGATGACATCCATGTTGTGTTCTATCACAACTACGGTGTTGCCAAGATTTACCAATCGGTTAAGGACATCAAGAAGCTTTTGAACATCTGCAAAATGGAGTCCGGTGGTTGGCTCATCAAGTATGTATAGTGTTCTTCCAGTATCTCGTTTTGCCAGCTCATATGCCAGCTTAACTCGTTGTGCCTCGCCTCCAGATAACGTGGTAGATGATTGACCTAGCTTGATGTAGCCTAATCCCACATCGTATATAGTCTGCAGAATTCGTTTGATTTTTGGAATATTTTCAAAAAATGTTAACGCTTCCTCCACAGTCATGTCCAAAACATCCGCAATGCTTTTTCCTTTGTAAAGTACTGCTAGAGTCTCAGAGTTGTATCGTTTTCCTTTACATTCATCACATCTTACATAAACATCGGATAAAAACTGCATCTCTATTTTTTTGACACCGTCTCCTTCACAGGCAAAGCAACGGCCGTCGGCAACATTGAATGAGAACTGTCCAGGAGTGTAGCCCCTCTCCTTTGCAGTCTCTGTGGATGCAAATAGCTCTCTAATTGGTGTAAATGCCCCTATGTATGTGGCAGGATTGGAGCGGGGTGTTCTGCCTATTGGGGATTGATCTATTGCAATTACTTTGTCAATGTCCTCTATTCCCTCAACAGTTTTGTGTTTGCCAGGTCTTTCATTGGTTTTGTAAAAATGAGATGAAAGTGATTTGAGGAGTATCTCATTTACCAAAGTCGATTTGCCAGAGCCGGAGACTCCAGTCACTGTAACTAAGTATCCAAGGGGGATCTCAACTGTGATGTTTTTGAGGTTGTTTTCTGCAGCGCCCTTGATTACTATCTTGCCTTTTTGCTTGCGAGTCTTGTTTTCAAGACTGATCAACGTTTTATCTTTTAGATAGTCACCGGTGACTGACTTGTGGTTGTTGAGAATCTGCTCAACGGTTCCCTCAAAAACTATATTGCCACCATGAATTCCCGCACCGGGTCCTAGATCAATTATCCAATCGGAGTTTTTGATGACTTCTTCGTCGTGTTCTACCACAATTATGGTGTTGCCCAAATCACGCAGCTTGACTAGCGTCTTGATGAGCCTGGCGTTATCTCTTTGATGCAAGCCAATTGTGGGCTCGTCTAAGACGTATAATACACCTGTAAGGTTTGAGCCTATCTGCGTGGCCAGCCTGATTCTTTGCGATTCACCACCTGAAAGTGTGGAGCTCTGCCTATTTAATGTCAAATAGTTGAGACCGACATTTCTTAAAAATTCCAGCCTTTCTGTAATTTCTTTGAGTACATCTTTTGCTATGTATTTTTCAGTTTCTGTAAGCTTGATGTTCTTGAAAAAATCGTAACACTCGTCAATTGAAAGGTCACAGACTTCGCTGATTCCCATGCCGTTTATTTTGACAGCTAGCGCTTCTGGTTTTAGCTTTTTTCCATTGCATTCATTGCATGGGATGTCTCGCATGAACTGCTTGAGCCATTCACGTTTTGATTCAGAGTCTGTGTCCATAAACACACGGTGCAAGTTGTTTAGTACACCTTCAAACGAGTTTGTATACTGCCAGTAAGAATCTGTTGTCTGTGCTTCATATTGGAAATGAATCATCTGGTCTGTTCCGTGGAGTATGACTTTGAGCTGTTCTGGTTTGAGCTTGTTTATTGGAGTCATCAAGTCAAAACCAAACTTTTTGCCAACTGCTCTAAGTTCCTGCTTTCTAAACGAGGAAAACCTACCGTTCCAAGGAACTATGGCGCCATCAAGAATCGATTTGGACTTGTCGGGGATTACTAGGTCTGGATCAAACTCCATTTTGACACCGAGGCCATGGCATGCCTTGCATGAACCAAACGGTGAGTTAAACGAAAAAGTTCTAGGCTCGATTTCACCAATGGTGATACCGCAATAGGGACACGCGTTATTTTGTGAAAACATTTTTTCATCTTTTTCTGATGAGATCAAAACAGAACCTTTTGCTGCCTTGAGCGACGTCTGAATTGCCTCAAAAAGTCTACTTTTTTCTGCCTTTGTGGCCTTTAATCGATCCACTACAATTTCGATATTGTGCCATTTTTGTCTGTCCAATTTTGGAAATTCATCTTCTACTTGGATTATCTGGCCGTCTACGCGTACGCGGGAGTAGCCATCCTTTTTTATCTGCTCAAATAGCTTCTCATACGTTCCTTTTTTTCTTTGAATCAGAGGAGCAAGAACTATTATCTGCCTCTCATCAAAGTCCTTGAAAATAGATTCGCAAATCGATTCTATGGATTGATTTGAGATTTTGCGACCACAGCGTGTGCAATGTGGAATGCCTATTCTGGCATAAAGCAATCTCAGGTAGTCATAGATCTCAGTCGTGGTTCCTACGGTGGAGCGAGGATTCTTTGATGTTGTTTTTTGCTGAATTGAGATGGCAGGTGAAAGCCCCTCAATAGAATCCACATCAGGTTTATCCATCATTTCCAAAAACTGTCGTGCATAAGCAGAAAGCGATTCTACGTATCTTCGTTGGCCTTCGGCATAAATTGTATCAAATGCCAAAGTGGACTTGCCAGAGCCTGAAAGACCTGAAATCACGACAAGTTTGTTTTTTGGTATGTCTAGATTCAGATTTTTTAAATTGTGGTGTCTTGCACCTCTGATTTTCAGCTTATCGTACATTTTTCTTTTCCAACTCGATTTGAATTCGACGTAATCTGTCGCGACACTCTATTGCCTTCTCAAAGTCTAGCTCTTCTGCATATTTTTTCATTTGCGTTTCTACCTCTATTGCTTCCTTGTACAGGTCGTGCTGTGTTTTGTTTTTAATGTCATCTAGTACTGCTACTTGCTGCGGTATGGATTTGATTATCGTCTTTGGTGTTATATTATGTGACTTGTTGTATGCGATCTGTTTTTCTCTTCTGCGATTGGTTTCTTCTATTGCCTCCTTCATGGATTTTGTAGTGGTGTCTGCATAAAGTATGACCGCTCCATTTGAGTTTCTTGCAGCACGTCCAAAGGTCTGAATCAAGCTTGTATAGTTTCTCAAAAAGCCCTCTTTGTCTGCATCCAGTATGGCTACAAGTGAGACTTCGGGTATGTCGAGTCCTTCTCGTAGCAGGTTTATGCCTACCAAGACGTCAAAGTCGCCTAGTCTTAGCTGCCGTATCAATTCCGTTCTTTGCAGGCCTTCGATCTCAGAATGCAGGTATCTTACTTTGACTTCTTTTTTGGAAAGGTATTCTGCCAAATCTTCTGCCATTCGCTTTGTAAGTGTGGTGATTAGGACACGTTGGTTGTCTTTTGCACGTTTTTTTATTTCTGATATGAGATCGTCCATTTGATTCTTTGTAGGTCTTACTTCAACTAGCGGGTCAACTAGACCTGTGGGTCGGACAAGCTGCTCTGCGATTTGAAAGGATTTCTTTTTTTCATATTCTGAAGGTGTGGCGGAAACAAAGATGCAGTTTTTGATGTATTGTTCAAACTCTTCGAATTTGAGTGGTCTGTTGTCAAAGGCGCTTGGGAGCCGAAAGCCGTAGTCAACTAGCGCTTTCTTTCTGGTGTAGTCGCCGCCATACATTCCGTGAAGCTGTGGCAGCGTCACATGCGATTCGTCTATCACAAGAAGGTAATCGTCGCCAAAAAAATCCAAAAGGCAGAATGCCTTTTCTCCCGGTCTTCTTCCATCAAAATGTCTTGAATAGTTTTCAATGCCTGAACAGTAACCAAGCTCTTCAATCATCTCTAAGTCGAACTTGGTTCGCATTTCGAGTCGTTGTCTTTCCAATTCATTTAGCTGTGGAAGTCTTTGTTTTAATTCGTCTCTGATTGATTTGATTGCTTTTTGTCTTACGTCGTTTGCAACAAGATAATGCTTTGCTGGAAAGATCTTAACTGAATTCAGTCTCCGTTTCTCTTTTAGGGATACATGATTCAGCACTGAGATTTTTTCCACCTCGTCGCCAAACAGTGAGATTCGTACTATTTCATCCGAGTATGCAGGAACTATGTCGATTGTGTCGCCTTTGACCCTGAATGTGCCTGGCGCAGGCTCCAAATCATTACGCTCGTAGCGAGCGTTGATGAATTTCTTGATAAGCTCGCTTCGGTTATATGTGCTGCCAGTTTTGATAGTCGTGGCCATTTCCTCCCAATCTTTTGGTGAGCCAAGTGAATAGATGCAGGAAACTGTGGCTACGATTATGGTTGGTTCGCCTGAGAGCAGCATGGCTGTTGCCTCCAGTCTCATTTTTTCAATTTTTTCATTGATTTCTGTGTCTTTTTCTATATATGTGTCGGTTTGTGGTATGTAGCTTTCTGGTTGGTAGTAATCATAATAGCTAACAAAGTAACCCACATTGTTTTTTGGGAAGAACTGCTTTAGCTCAGAGTAAAGCTGAGCTGCCAAGGTTTTGTTGTGTGAAATAACAAGTGTATTCTTACCTGTGCGTGCAATGACGTTTGCTATGGTAAACGTCTTGCCGCTTCCAGTGACTCCAAGCAGTGTCTGAATTTTATTTTTTTGTACTCCTTGCACAAGCTTTTCAATTGCTTGCGGCTGATCTCCTGTAGGTTCAAATTCTGAAACTAATTGAAATGTTTGTATCTGCAACAGCTACAGAATCGTACTAGTCTAAATTTAAAGGAATGTCAGTGTGGACATTAAAGACTTGGTTAGTGCCCAGTTACCAAGGCTGTTCATCAACTAATTCGAGTTTGCCATTGATGGTCTTAAAACCCATTATCCTGAGTGTCTCTTTTGCAGTAGGTGTGTTTCGTTCCAATATTTTTTCTGCAAGCAATTGTCTTGTGTCTCTGTCCAAGTACTGCCCTATCTTGTATTTGCCGCGCATCGTCGTTGGGGTGACTTTGATTATTGCGACTTCGTCTACTACTGCCATGTCTGGCCGTATCTTTTCATATCTGCCTTCTGGCTGGTATTTTTCCATAAGTCCATTTAATGCTAATGACTTTTCTTCTCTGTCTTGGACAATGGTGCCAATTCCCTTTATTACGACGCTTATGTAGAGCGTATCTGCTTGAGAGGCATCAGTTGGATGTGTAAAATAAGATGGCAAAAACTCTAGTTCTTTGTCTACTTCAAAGCCCACTTTGTTGTTGTTTTTGATGTTCTCTAGCTTCTCTCCTTTGGTGTGAGAATGCATGTATATGGCATCATTGAGGAATACAAAATTCATTGGGATGACTTGGGGGAATCCATCTTTGTCAATTGAGCAGATTCTTCCTACATGTTCTTGGTTTAGGAACTCAACTACCTTTTGTTTTGATTTAATTTCAAGTCTGCCTAAAAGCTGCACAAATCAAAAAACCGTTTTTTGCTATAAAATTGTGGCGGACTGGCTAAAACTATACAGATCAATCATACTTAATGGTTAAATTTCCAGTCATGATTATTTAGGCATGAATTGCGCACGAGTCTATAACGATCAAGCAGCAACTTCATTTTTGTTGCACTTTGTGGTTATAGTTTCGAACGGTGATGTCTGATTATGGCACAGACGACAGCACCACTCCCACCAGCACCAGTACTCATGACGTGTTTTGGACACTGCGGGATAGGACTTGGTGCAGAATCGTATAGGCGATTATTATTGGATGTCGGAGCTGACCCGCTCAAACCGGTGTTAAAGGACACAAAAGACGAATCACGAATCCTAAAAAGATATGGCAGCACGATTTTGAGATTTCCGGGCGCTTATACTGGAGGAGAAACACCGCTTATTCCAAGAGCACTACTCGTTGATCTGGATCCGAGGGCTGCAAATCTTATCTTACAATCATATCCTGATCTTTTTGCACTACGTGACAAACACGTAATACATGGAGCCGGCGGAGCCGCAAGAAACTGGGCGGAGGGAAGATCAAGGTTCAAAAACGAAGTCACACAGAAATGGGACTTTACAAAACAACTCTCAGCACTCTCGCCGGAACCAGTAAGAGGTTACACTGTTCCATTTGCGATGGGTGGAGGAACTGGGAGCTCGTTTGCATGCTCATTTATAGAATTTATCAGAACCAACACAAAGGAACACGCCACAATTGCAACGTTGGGGCTTTTACCAGAGTTTGGATGGGATCCAGTAATCTTTGAGGCCGCGGCAATAAACATAGTCATGAACCTCGAATATCAAATCAAGTATTCTGACTGCTCAATTCTATTTTCAAATAAACGACTACGCGAGCTTGCACACAAGCATGAAAAACGTGTACAAAAAGTTCCATCGATCATAGATGACCTGCCAAAAGAACATGAGGTAGGTTGGAAAGACTACAAAGGCATGAATCTGATTGCGGCAAACGCAATCTCCATGTTTGTAGCTTCGTTTGCGCGTGAAACAGAATGGGACATGTCAAACTATAGAACATGGCTTGCGACAAAGAGGCCAAAGATGGCAATTCCGTGGGTAATTCCAGTTCTTCCAGACGAAGACCAGTGGAATCTCAACCAACTTCCAGGAATGAACAAGAACAACACCATGGATTCTATAATTGAGAATCTCAACAAAAAACAAGATGCCATTCTCTTTGATATTGATGAGACTGATGTTCGCAACTATGGTGGTCCTCGTGACTCTTGTTGTGCGCTAGTCAAAGTAAAAGGAGACTTTGATGTCAGAGAACGCGAAGT
>JBKBQK010000046.1:0-10310 GCA_046292705.1 Candidatus Nitrosotenuis sp.
CACACTCGTACCAGCAGAACTCGAATATGCTGAAGGTTACAAGGCAGTGATCGATGGATTACACAAAAAGATGAAGCCGCTTGAAACAAAACAGGTAGGCGGTAGCAACAAATACGAAGATCCTGACTAGAAGTTCTGAACAAAACAACAATAGAGTTAAGAGTAAGGATTGTTGATCTTTCATTATGAAAATAGATTCGGAGTGGATTTTTGCGCAGATGTCGTTGATTGGGATCGGCGGCGCATCACTCTCGCAGATAATTGTCACGATATTCAGCGAGACAATACCGCAGGCGGTGACGGGATTCTTCAAGGAGATCGGTGGAGTCTTGATGCTTGTGTTAGTCTTTGTGTTTGCGTTTACTTGGTTTCTGAGGGCAAGGCCGCACAACAAGCCAAAGAACTATTCTGTAATCATATTTGATGTGTTTGGGAACCAGATACCAATAGAGGGCCTTCGCACCGAGTTCAAAAACCACGATGTTGCGTGGAGTTTCATGAAACAGTACAAAAAAGACTATCCACTCTACAACTTTGCCATGGTTTCAGATTCGCCCAAGTCTGAAAAGAAAACTATTTTCAGATATATCTAATCACAAATTCTAAATAATAAATAAGAACAACGAACTAAGTGCCATTAGACGTAGTTCAAGAAAAAAATCTAAACGAAATCATCAATTATGCGCTAGAATACCCAAGCGCGGTTCTTTCTGCAACAAAAAGCAGCTTGCAACAACAAACTGCAGACTTTGCATATGGCCTGTATGTCGGATATATCTCTGGACTATTTTTTGACAAATTTCTTTTGGAAAACAAAAGATTCCTCAATGACGAAGAGTTATCCGATTTTTACTCCAAGTTATCTGCAAGAAATGATGAGATCGTGCTAAAGATCAAAACGCATCTAAAGTTGGTATGACTTTGTGCAGCTTACTTTTATTTTAGAGTGACTTAGAATTCAAGTGTGCAGTTTTCTTTAATCTCCGACACATTTGAGAAAATGGAATCCACTACCAAGAGGCTGGAACTTACTCAGTACTTGGTGGATTTGTTCAAGGCGACTCCAAAAGACAGCATCTCAAAGATAGTTTATTTGATTCAGGGAAAACTTAGGCCTGACTTTGAGGGGGTAGAACTTGGACTTGCAGAAAAACTTGCAATACATGCGATCTCAAAATCATCTGGGATTCCAATCAGGAAGATAAATGAGGCGTATTCTGAGGATGGTGATTTAGGGAGAGCGGCTGCAAAGATTTTGGAGCAAAAAAAGCAAACTACGTTTTTAGCACAAGACATCACAGTTGAGCGCGTCTATGAGACACTCTACAAGATTGCCAAGTTGGAAGGGGCAAGATCACAGGATCTAAAGATGAAGTATGTTTCGAGTCTTCTCAACGACGCTACGCCGCAGGAGGCAAAGTTCATCCTCAAGATATTGATGGGGACGTTGCGACTCGGCATTGCAGACAACACAGTAATGGACGCACTTGCAATTGCATTTACTGATTCAAAAGAAAACAGGGCCAAGCTTGAAGAAGCATACAATGTATCTTCGGATCTTGGCAAGGTATCGGAGCTTCTTGCAAAAAACGGTCTTGATGGGCTCAGAGAATTTCGTGTAAACGTGTTCAATCCGATACGGCCAATGCTTGCGGAGCGAGTAAAAAGCGGAGAAGAGGCAGTAGAGAAACTTGGAAAGGAGTTTGCGGCAGAGTACAAGCTAGACGGCGAACGAGTGCAGATTCACTTCAAAGACAGCCAGGTGGTGTTGTTCTCAAGGCGACTCGAAAACATCACAAGCTACTATCCAGACATTGTGGAAAAAGTTCCAAAGGCATTGAGGACGACTGAAGCCATCTTGGAGGCAGAGGCAGTCGCAATCAACGAAAATACTGGTGAGTTTTTGCCTTTTCAGGAGCTGATGCACAGACGAAGAAAGTACGACATAGATAAAATGGTTGCAAAATACCCAATTACAGTCAATTTGTTTGACGTTTTGTATCTTAATGGCAAAGAGTTGCTAAATGAGACCTATCAAGTGAGAAGGAATAAGCTGGAAGAAATTGTTATCGAAGACGACTTTGTTAAGGTGATTCAAAAGACACTGGTACATTCAGAAAATGAGATTGAGGATTTTTTGGAAAACGCCATAAACGCAGGATGTGAAGGCCTCATGCTCAAGGTCTTGGATGCACCATATCGAGCTGGGGCGCGTGGTAGCAATTGGCTCAAACTAAAAAGAGAATACAGAAACGAGCTTGGAGATAGCTTGGATCTCGTAGTTATTGGTGCATTTTTTGGTAGAGGTAAGAGAACTGGCAAGTACGGGACTTTGCTTTTGGCATCATACAATCAAGATCAAGATACGTTTGACAGCATTTGCAAGGTCGGGACGGGATTTACTGATGAGCATTTAGATCAGCTCTACCAGATTTTATCAGGCAGAGTAACCATAAAGAAAAATCCAAGGATAAATTCTGGAATGGAGGCCGATGTTTGGTTTGAGCCGGAGTTGGTCATCGAAATAGTTGCCTCAGAGATCACACTTAGTCCGGTTCACACCGCAGCAAAAGACATAGTTCGGAAAGGAAGTGGCCTTGCCTTGAGATTCCCAAAGTTCACAGGAAAGATAAGAATGGAAAAAGCACCAGAGGATGCAACCACAAACGACGAAGTGGTAGCTTTGTATCGAAGCCAAAAAAAGATAACTCAGACTGTTTCAGAGATGTAATCATGGTGAGACAATAGAACCTTAATTAATACCTCCCCAAGTTATACAGAAGGATGTATAGTGGAGAACTAGAGGTCCAAGCAAAACGAAAAGCGATTGCAGTTTTACAAGACGAGATAAATCGAATCCTCAATGCGGCAAGAGAGCTTGCGACACTGCCTAACTTGGTCATGAAAAAAGACAAAGCAGGTATCAAGGCAGTAAACGAGCAGATCTCAAGTATTGAAGAAGAGGTGGAAAACTTGAGAAGAAAGATAACTCGTGAAGTCGCCGACGTTGGCGGACTCATCATGAACAGGGAAAACCTGCTCAATACTGCCTACACGATGGACGAGATTGCAGGATACATCACAGGAATTGCGTTCAAGCTTTCAAACATCAAGCCGTCCACACTAAAGGCCGCAAAACTTGATGAGGATATTTCTGCACTAATCGAATTGCTGGTGGACGAAGTCTACAAGCTAAACGAGATAGTGCGCGGCCTAAACACAAACACCGCAAATGCAATCGAGCTTGCTCAAGAGACCCAGAAAATAGAGCGTGAAATAGACATAAAGTATCGTATGGCTGTGATCAAGGCACTGGACGAGATCAGCAACACAAAGGAACTCATGCTTGTAAAAGACGTAATACAAGGAATTGAGGAAATGGCAGACAAATGCCAGCAAGTATCTGACTCGTTTATTCTTCTTGCATTAAGCCTCTAATCCAATTTTTCATTATTTTTAGAACCGCAAATGCAAAATAATTTGTAGTGCCGATATAGAGACAATATAATGCATGGCGAGATTGTAGAAAATAGAATTGTGATATGGAGCGCCGAGGACGCAAGGGCCATATTTGCAGAATCATACTATGGTAAGCCGATTGGTATTGCCAAGCCAAAGCCAGAAGAGATCGATGTTCCACTGATACTGGATTTGATTGAGGGGCTTTATTTGCAAGAAAGATCACAGCTTACAATCTACAAGTCAAAAAAGAAGGTTAGTAGGCAACAACTACTGGAAATTTGCAGAAAAGAATACCACAACTTTGATAAAAAATACCAAGTGTACAAGGACTTTAGAGATAAAAAATACATTGTGAATCCTGGAATAAAGTTTGGATGTGATTTTGCAGTGTATCAGAGAGGGCCCGGTATCGACCACGCACCATATTTAGTTCAGGTATACAACAAGACGGACACCATCTCATCTACAGGGGTGGTGCTTGCTGGCAGACTTGCCACCAGCGTCAAGAAAAATTTCATTTTGGCAATACCGCATGGCGATAAGGTAAATTATTTGGCGCTTGACTGGTGGAGAGCTTAGATTCTTTTTACGTGCTCTGCAATCTTGTTGTATATTGCATACATGTCTTTTGTTATTTTAAAGTCGTGGGCATTTTTCCACTTGCTGTAAATTCTTATTTCCTTTATTGCAGGGTCTACAAAGATTGTCGCATCATTGATTGATTGTTTTGCGATAAGCTCGTTTAGTTCTGTATCTTTGTTTAGCTCGTCCGCAAGAAGGCCGCCAACCCATCTAACTGACTTGATTTTTTTTGCAGCAAAGTGTCCTTCGGTTTCCAGTACAGTCTTTGCCACATATTTTGATGGATGTACGGCATCAAGTTTGACGATATAATGTGCTTGGAATCTATCCTGAGCCCCCCAATGAGATATTGTAGCGTCTTGCATGTTTTCTTACCCTTTTTGAATGATCTGGATTACGTCTATGTTTGAGTTTTGTAGTTCAACGCAACCTCTATTTGTTATCATCCTTGGAGTTTGGGAAAAGTTTCTTCCGTAATAGTCCTTGGATTTTTCTATAGGATCCGTTCCAATCTCCTTTGGCATAGCATCCACTCCTATATCTTTGAGCATGCGTGAGATCTTTTGCGGCCATGTCTCATAAACAAAAGTGTCGGACTCGGAATCATGCATGTTTTTTGATGGTTTGACACCCACAAATAAAGTTTTGACAGCTCAAGTGATCCGATTAAATAATACAAACCGAATGGCAATTCTATGTTAAAATTTCAAAACAAAGTTGTCTTGGTTACAGGTAGCGGCACTGGCATAGGGCAGACCATTGCCAAGTTATTTGCAGAAAACGGTGCAAGTATAATCATTTTGGGAAGAAGAAAGGAGCCACTCGAAGAAACAAAAAAGATCCTCGAGGAGATCATTGCAAAAGTAAAGAGTAACGCCAAGGTTTGGTTATTTGCAGGGGTGGATGTAAGTGACAAAGTAGGTGTCTCTGAGATGTTTGATGAGCTGAAAAAATCAGATGTGAGTGTCGATGTCGTTGTAAATAATGCAGGTGTCTCAGGACCTGTTACGTGTTTTGCTAATGCACCTCTTGATGAGTTCAAAAGTGCTGTTGGAATTCACTTGACAGGCACATTCTGGACATCTGTTCAAGCACTCAAGGTGATGAAGGCTGGTGCAAAGATAGTTACGATTTCGACATTTTTCACAGAAGAAAGGCCGTATGAGCAAAGGCCTTACAGATTCAGGACGCCGTACACTGCAGCACAGGGAGCAAAGAACCGACTTGCCGAGGCGATGTCATGGGAGCTTACCGAAAAAGGAATTGTTTCCATTGCAACAAACCCCGGACCGGTTCACTCTGACAGAATTTACAAGACTGTATATCCAAAAGCCGCTGCAGAGTTTTTGAGGGTAAGCGGTTTTGAAGACCTAAGTCCTGCCGAAGTAGAAGTTGCAAACAAAGACATAGTTGGCCTACTTGGCGAAAATGAGCAGACTGTAAACGATGGCATAAGCAAAGCTGCTCAAAACATCGTAAAGATGAAGGGTGGCGATGCACAGAAAATTTCTGAGACGCTAAGAAGACTGCTGGTAAAGATACAAGAGATTGCAGAAAAGGTGCAAAAAAACACCTCATTTATGATTGCAGACAGGCAGTTTCTATCTCAGCTTCAGGTTGCGCAAACGGTGCTCATGCTAGCAGACGACGACATTGCAAAGATTCTCAATGGAAAAGTGATTCCAGGCGACAGAGTATTTTATCCAGTAAAACCACACATCGCCAGTACCGCCCCAGTTAATGCTCAATCGAGTTTTTCATCCGAGGTAGTTGTCTTTGCAGTTGATGCTACAGATGACTCAGACGCACAAAGAGCAGCGTTTCTTGCGCAACATGTGGAAAAAAATGGAGGTAAAGTGGTGTGCCTTGTTTCACAAAACACCCCAAAGCAATACCAGGATGTACTTGGCTCAAAATTCCACTCGCACGTAGTAGATTTGAAGAACCCGCAAGAAGTTCAGAGATGGCTTACTACAGCAAAGACTCAGGGCAAGCTGTCCACCTTAGTGTACCTTACTGGAAAAGTTCCTGCTAACTTCAAGATCACAGAGCTCTCAAGAAATGAATGGGACAACCTAGTTGACAAATTCATAAACACACCTGCTACCGTACTTCAAACTGTGTTTGAGATCTTTGTGCCCGGAGGCAGAAAAGATCCCCGCCTGTACAAGAATGCCACAGGTACGGCAGTGATAATAGGGCCCGACCTGCCAAGCGGTGCCAAGATATCTGGTGCTGATAGGGCCCGCGTTGAGGTGTTTAGGGGAGCACTTAGGCCGTTTGCGACCACGGTGAACCAAGAGCTCAGCGACGTATTAAAATCAAAGATAAGATCATTTTTAGTGCTTCCTGGGAGCATAGATGGAAAGGAATCAGACAACAACAAAATTGCGAGTGCGCTCAACTACTTTGTCACAGAAGCGTCAAGAAGATCCTCCGAAGTCACATTCTGCGTGGACGAGACAAGAGAATAGATGAAAAAATTTGCAGATCTCAAAGTAGGAGAGGAGTTTTTTTCCACATGCACCTTCTCAAAAAAAGAGTTAGAGTCATATCTTGGATTTTCTAGGATAAAGAACACGATTTTTGACGATGACAAATACAGCAACATAGTATCAGGCCGTGCCATAATCGCGAGGATGGAAGGCGAGTTTACAAGGCTAAGCCAGATTTATGGCAACATGATCCTTCTGTATGGTATGGATGGCGACCCCAGTTGGGAAAACCGGCACACCAGGTTTCTCAAACCACTGCACGTAGACGAGATTCTCAAAATAAAATTTACCATATCCGACAAAAAAGATCTCGATGACGAATTTGGCATGATTTCAGTTGATTTTGAGGGAAAGAAGGAAAACGGAGACGTAGTTGTGGTTGCAAAACGCAACCTATACAGGATAAAAAAAGAGCCTCCGAAATAATTATTCGGGCACCGAGATTGTCTCTAGTTTGCCGTCTTTGACTCTTATGTGCAAGTAGCGATTATCTTGGAAGACCAGAGTTATTCCACCATTTTTGTCTGGGTCTTCAACTTTGATCAATTCCTGCATTCTGATTCCGTCAAATTTTGCCATGGATACTAGTTATTGTGCCAGATTATATCCTTAACCTGTGTTTGACGGCCATATTCCATCCAAGAACAACTTGATTGCTGTCCAAATCATTGCAACACCGATCATAATTCGGATGCTGTTTTCTTTTATCTCGACTGATAGTCTGGCCCCCACTAAGCCGCCAAAGAATGCGCCAGCTGAAAGAAGTGATGCATAGGCATAATCTGCATGTCCCAAAAATGTATGAGTGAGTAGGCCGGCAGTTGAAGAAAACAACAGTATTAGCTGCGATGTTGCCGTTGCGTTCTTGACTAATAATCCAAGGCCTATTATCATCAGCGGTACGAAGATTATTCCGCCACCAATTCCAAAGAAGCTAGACAGTATTCCAGCAAAAAAGCTTATTGCGGCTGACAGGACGATTGTCTGCTTTGCTATGCTTGTTTCCTTTTGGGAGATGCATCGTTTCAAGAAGAGATACAGGCATGATGCAACAAGTACTATTCCAAATAGAACCTTGAACGTAGATGTAGTAACTTCGGCTATAAGAAATGCCCCAAGAATTGTTCCTGGAATCGACATCAGTCCTAGCCTGAGGCCGGTTTTGTAGTCTATTCGTCGTTGTTTTGCATAAGACGCAGTGGACGCCACAGAATTGCTAAATGCGGCATAAAGGCTGCTGCTTGATGCAAGAGTAGGTGGGACTCCAAGAAAAGTCAGTGTCGGGACTACGATTATACCACCTCCAAGGCCAATTATTGAGCCTACAATTCCCGCCACAAATCCAAGTGGGATTAGCCACAAATTTTCGAGCATCTTTAAGATACCAGACAAATAGGTATTGAATCTTGTCTTATTTTAGGAGATCAAATTTTTTGGTAGCGACACAGAAAAGACTGTTGGGTTGTTTCTCACATTAATGGTACCTTGATGTTGTTGCACGATAGTCTTGACTGCCGGCAGTCCAAGTCCTGTGCCACGTGACTTGGTTGTAAACAGTGGCTCAAATATTTTATCTAGAAGGTTAGGTGGAATTCCTGGGCCGGAATCCTGAACGCTAAAAGTTATGACGTCATCGGTTTCATCGAATCTGATGACGATATCACCGCTATTTTCCATTGCCTGAATTGCATTCATTATAAGATTGGTAAAGACTGCTACAATTTTTTCCATATCGCAGAAAACGTAAATGTCTTTTGTGGGCTTGTGGATATGTATTTGATCAGGTATGATGATTTTGTTTATTGCTGATTCCATTATCTCGTAAAGTGAATACAGGTCACAATTCAGAGGAGATCTGCGCACAAAATTCAGTACTTCGTCTAACTGAAAGACGATCCTTGATGATGCATTATCAATCGACGCAAACAGATTCATTAGTTCTGCAGAAGTGTTTGTTGAGTGCTTTAGTTTCACAATTTCGACTGTGTTTTTGATTATAGCGAGAGGATTTCGTATGTCGTGGGCAAGTCGTGCGGCCATCTCACCTATAGCAGAGAGGCGTTCTGCCTTGAAGAGTTCCGATTGGGAACGGCTCAGCTCGCTTATCTTTTTTGTCATCTCGTCGAGGAGCCAGTCTCTTTGTTCTTTTATCTCGTTGAACTTTGCTAGCTTCCGCTCAAGCATTATGAGCATTCTTTGTTTGTCATTGTTTTGTTCGAGGAGTTGTTGGTTTTGATATTCCAATGATCGTAGTCTATCTAGAATCTCTTTTGGCATCTTTTCTTCCAAATCTAATGACGAGTATGATTCACCCAAGAGTCAACGAATATGATGTAATTTAGGTAATAACGGACTGTTTGTTCAAAACAGACAGACTACTTGTATATAAAGAGCTGCCACAAGTAGCCATCTTTGTTTGTAGTAACTTCCATTTGGACAGTCTTTGACTCCAACACGATCTGATTTGACTTACTGTGAGGCTGTGTATCACTTTGATGGAACTTGCGCATACCTTCGACCCATTGTGACACACTATCCATACCGTCAGGCTTTACTTCCACCCAGCAGTCGCACACCACATTTTGGATCACAACATCAAAGATTGTCTTAACTGATTCGATTTGGGTCATCTGAGGGTCTGTTTGGATAAGTGTGAGGATGATTTTTGGCTCATATGGAGAGCCGACCATGTGGATATTGCCAAGAAAGCTTCCCGAACTATCTGTTATCTCAGTTGACGTACAGTACTCTGTTAGTTTTTGCATTTCTTGGTTTGTGAAGAATGTGCAATATTGTTCTATGTCTTCTTGTTTTTGCAACTTTATTGGAGAAGACATTGAGATTTGCTTGTCTGCTAGTTTTTCTTTGAGCAGCAAGTTGTATTCAATGTATTGAACGTATGGGGTTTGCTCAGTGGTCAAAAATAAGACAGATAAGATTACTATGACTGCTGCGCCTGCTGCACCATAAAGAATTTTTTTGTTAATCATTTTTGTTGGTTTCTTGGCACTACAGATAAGCCTTTCTTGGAATCAAATCGAGATGATTTCGATTTTAGAGTTCTCTGTGATGTTGAACTTGTCCACAAAGCCGGATGTAACTTCAAGAACATACTTTGCTGGCTTGCCGTTACTGTTTGTAAATGTGCACGTCATTGTCTCAAGTGCGGATTTGCATGGTTGTGCATCTTTTTCAATGTGGACAACTTTGCCTGACGCATCAAGCCATATCACATCTAAGGCAAACTGCATGTTTAGCATCCACATAGAGCGAATGCCTTCGTCTTCGAAGACAAACAGCATTCCCTGTTCATATGGCAGTTTTTCTTGGAACATCAGACCCCTTGTCTGAAGTGGTTTTGTGTCTGCGATCTGGACTTGGAGTGTTACGCCGTCAATTTTGATCACACCCATCGGGAACTCTGTTTGTTCGAGTTTGACATCTTTTGGGATCGACAGCATTCCAACTACGCCAACTATTGCAGCAGCTATTGCAATTGGGATTAGAACTTGGGCTCTGGTTGCCACAAAAAATACGAGTTTTGTTGGCCGTTAAAAACCAACGCATCGTTACATTATGGTGTCTTTGAAATATGAGAATATCTGCTGATTGTCCTTGGTGGCTTTTCCGATGTCTTTGATTGTAGCACCATTGTATTTTTTTTCAAGAAACCTTCCTGCAAGTATCATTGGGGCCCCTATTGCGTTTGAGATACCTGTTGGTTCCGGAACCCAGAATATGATAAAGCCTATCTTTTGGATCTTCCCGCCA
>JBKBQK010000047.1:0-6727 GCA_046292705.1 Candidatus Nitrosotenuis sp.
CTCAATCTCATTAAATGAAGAGTTGTTAGCCGAGCTTGACAGGCTGCAAAAGTCTATGGGTTTTGCTGGCAGATCCGAAGTCATCAGGGCCGGCATACGAAATTATGTATCGGAGGAAAAACAAAAAAGCGAGCTTTCAGGAAGCCTTCACGCAATTTTACTTGTGGTACATAACGACGAGTTTGACGACATCATAGCTGGCATCAAACACAACTTTGAGGATCTAATAACCACACACTTACACAGCAAGATCCACGGCAACAAATGTGTGGAATTATTCATGCTTGATGGCGATGCGGACAGAATAGGAGCATTTACGCGCAATTTTAAGATAAACAAAAAAATGGATACTGTCAAACTGGTAACATTATGAATAAAAAATTCTTGTTGTCTGTTGTGTTTGGCGGCATCATGCTGATGTCGTCGCCATCTGCGTACGGCCATGGTTTGGGTATGGACACTATACGATCGATCAATGTGGGCGACAGAAAGCTGAACATAACAGTACAAATCACTCCAACAGAGTTTGCAGAAAGCGTACAAAAAAAGATCATAGTGACTGCTTCTGATGCCGTAACCAACTTAAATGCTGACAACGTTACTTTGTTAATCAGCATGTTTCATAAAGGCAATTTGGTTTTCAAGGATTATTTTTTTGCAGATGATGGAAAGATTGCCATAGATGTGCGCACAACAGAGGGAGAGCCACACATAACAGCAGATTGGAGCAGTGAGGTAGGTGCATGGATTGCAACCGAATCAAATCCTGCGGAGCTGTCAGGCGGCGTGTTTACCTCTGGAGGCCTCTACCACTTTGAGATCGGACTGGAGAGTATAAGTAGCTCAGAAGAGAGACTTGGCGGCCTTGGCACGTTTGTTGCAGACGTGACCTTAACTACAAATCAGATTTATGACGAGCAGGTAAACGGCAGCAGCATCGAATTTGGAATAAAATCATACTATGACGAGGTAACGAGTTTTGAGTACGATCCTGAAATAAACATAGTTACGTTTGAGATGCCGTTTGATTGGGCCGAGCAGAATATATCTCATGTATCGGTGGTTCATGAAGAGGTACATTTTCCAAAAACGTTTGATGCATTTTTTGCCCCAAGCTATGTTGGGAAACTAAATGGAATCGAGTTGTTCAAGGCATCTATTACAGTAGACGACTACAGCTACGAGAACCAAAGAGTGGTGCATTTTGTACTATCTCAGGATAATTTGAGATACCTCAAGCAGGCGCAAAAAAATGCCGGAATCGAAACTCCACGAGGCATGGTGTTTATTCTTGAGCCAAAAAGTAACATAGTTTTTCCTGCGATTGCCATGACAAAAGATGAGACTATCCAAGTGGATATGTCATGGGATCCCGCAGTGATCGAGCCAAACAAGAATACCAAGTTCATCTACACCTTCCGCGATGCCAAGACAGGCGACCTTCTCCGCAACACATCATATGACTTTGTGATCTTGCAAGACGGCAAGGAGTTATACAAAAAATCCGCCAATGCCAAGATAGGTAGTGATTTTGCTGATTATACATTTTCTGAGTCTCAACAAGGGCACACGTCGATTAGATTCGAGAACATAGGCGGAACCGGAAAGGAGACGGAGTTTGGCATAACGGTGGTGCCGGAGTTTGGAGCTCTTGCGTTCATGGTTTTGCCTTTTGCATTAGCTGTGTCTTTAGCAATAGGCAGCAAGAAACTGAAAATTTAGTGTTTTTCGAGCAGTTTTTTTGCATTCAGTGGATCCAAGATGATAAGCATTCGCATCTTTAGATCGCTTGAGGTGAAAAACTCTGCAGTGCACGCTACAAGGGATTGCGTCTCGATTCCGATGTCCATTGCGGGAAACTCTAGCAGTGATCTAAACGTATCGACTGCAAATCCTGGAACATCGGAGCTTGTCTTGCAGTCCTGTTCGTTTGAGAGTGCGTTGAAAAATGAGCCTGAGAGTATATTTCCTGTCTCAGAGAGAGATGATTTGCTTAGCTTGGTAAATGTGCCAAGAGTTTTTTTGCCCAAGAGTTTTGCTGCAAATTTTTTACCGTCTTTTTCAGGCATGTAATATAGAACACCGACATTGATGTCTCCTGTTTGTTTGAGGTAGACTGCGGACATGTTAACCGATTCAGAAAAAGCCGGGGTCAGCTCGTCAAGCTCTGTGATATCAAGGAGGACGGTCTTTCCAATTTTGTATTGAACCGGCTCTCCAAGTATTATGGAAAGTGCATCTACTGTTTTTGTTGAGATGCATTTGTAAAAAATTTCAGAGATTCGATGTAACTCCTGTTCTGTTATGGCAAAGGTTTGCATGTGGTTTTCGTTCCTATCTTTGCCTTAACACCTTGTTTAGAACTAGGCCCACATTGCTGCGGTCAAATGGCTTTACGATGTAGTCTCTTGCACCAAGCTTCATGGCGTCCTGAACTATCTGTTTTTGCTCAACTGAGGTCACCATGACGACCTTTGCTGCTGGATCTATTTTCATGATTGCGCGCAATGCCTGAATGCCGTCAGCTTTTGGCATATTGACATCCATAGTTACAAGATCCGGTTTTTGGGCCTGGTATGCTTTGACCCCTTCGACACCATCTGCTGCCTCGATTATTTCGGATGCAAGGCCGTTTCCCTTTATGATGTCTTTGAGAACAGTTCTCATGAAGGAGGCGTCGTCGACTACAAGTATTTTCTTTGCACCATAGCTCATTGTCTACTTCCCTCCATTGCTTGTTGTATTTCAGAGCTAGAATCCTCAAGGAGTCTAACTGCATCAAGGACTACAATTAGTTTGTCATTGTTTTTTGCAATACCCTGTATGTGGTTGTGGGATTCCAGGACTGCCTGTGGTGCCTCTTCAATGTCCTTTGTCTGTATTCTCATCACTTGATCCACTTCGTCGACTAGCAGGCCCGTAAGTGAGCCCTTTACATCGGCGATCAGTATTCTCTGCTTTGCAGAGTTTGAGTTGTCAGAGCTCAGGCCAAGCTTTTCTTTTACGTCGATGATTGGTATTATGAGGCCGCGCAGGTTCATTATCCCCTTGACGTATGATTTTGCTTTTGGAACCTTTGTGATTGACTCTACAGCACGAATCTCTCGTACCTGGTCGATTGGTATTGCGTATTCTTCTTTTTTTTGTCCGTCGTTAAGACAGAAGGTTACTGCCTGAAATGAGTCAAACGAAACTGCTTGCGCCGACATTAAAACACCTTTTCTGTTCCACCTACGGCTCGTAACATCATTACTGAATTCATATATGACATTTTTATGATAAAATAATAATCTCCAGTGTGTTTGCGTTGATCACACAATCCTAGTAGATCATATTTTAGATTGCCAGTCATGTCGTCACTCCCACAACTGATAATTTGACATAGATTCTTTCGCGTGGAAGAACACATGAGAAAAGTTTTGCAGCTTCTACTCCCATCATGGTCTCATCCTGTCCGATGACGAGATAGCCGCCGTTTGTAAGGATTTTGTGGAATTTTTTGAAGATGAGCTCCTGTGCTGGCTTGCCGTAGTATATGAGGACGTTTCTGCATGTTATGAGGTGGCTTTGCCCTACACTGAGCGATAATATGTCGCCGTGCTCAAAGCTTACTGTCTCCTTTATCTCTGGCTTGACTTCGTATGTATTGTTATCTAATTGTGAGAAATATTTTGATATCACATCCTGTTGCAGATTCTTGAGGCTTGGTTGGGCATAACGGCCCTCCTTTGCCTTTTGTATTGCTTCTTTGTTGATGTCTGTTGCAATAATGCTGAATTTGAGATTTTTTGTTGGTATAGATTCTTTTAATAGTATGGCGAGACTGTAAGGCTCTTCTCCAGTTGCACACCCTGCACTCCAGATCTTGACTGCTTTGTTGTCCTTTGCTATTTGTGGGAGAATTTGTGATGACATAGCTTGCCAGACAAACAAGTCGCGGTAGAACTCTGTTACATTAATTGAAAAGCTCTTAAATAACAATGTTGGCTCATCGTGGTCCTCCTCGAGTAGTTTTGCGTACTCTGAGCCTGTCTGGACTCCAACGCTTCTCATCCTTGCGCTTATGCGACGGTTAAGGAATGGCTTTTTGAACTGCTTGAGGTCTTTGCCCAGTCTTTCAAGCATTATCTTTTCTATTTGAGTAAGATTCTGGTCCGTGATCGTCTCAGTCCCGCTCAAATTACTGTCACGCCCCTTGTTCTTTCCTTGATCGTCATTTCACCTGAGGAAGCATCAAATACGACCCACCTACCGTTGTTAGAGCCAACGTCTTCTGAAATTACGGGAATTTTTTTTTCCTTGAGTGTAGATCGTACTGCTTCTATGTTTCTTCCTCCAATATTGAACGTGTTTTGCTTTCCCTCGTTTCGAAAGACGTTTGCGCCTCCGGCCATTTTTGCCTTCAGCCTGTTCGCATCAGCTCCGTTTGCGACAAGCTGTTCAAGAAGTATCTTTAGTGCGACATCGGCAAACTTGCCTTCAGGTTTTGGTGCGGGATTGGATGTATTGTTTTTTGGTAGCTTGATGTGTGCCATGCCTGCTACCTTTGCTACCGTATCATAGACACATACTGCAACGCAGGAGCCAACAAACGTTTTAAGTGTTTTTTTTTCCGGTGTGGTGATACCAAGTCCGCCCATTGGAATTTCTATAATGGCAGATTCTTGTTCATGCTTTGTAAAGCTCAATTAGTGCTTCTCCCCCAGTATGTCGTCTAGCAACGCATCAAGCTCTGAGTTGGAGCCGCCGATCTCGTACTTTGTATTTTGAATTTGTGAATCTGGATCGTTCTTTTCATCAGAACTGTCAGAATGGTTCAAGAGGAGTTTTCTTGCGTCGTTTGGGTTCTGCATTATTATCATGTGTAGTTTTGTGCCGCTTGATTTTCCTATGAGCTCGACATCAGCAATTACAGCATACTCTACTGGGTTTACAACACATCTGGCCGATGTACCAATTAATGAGTGAAACTCATCGTTCGTGAAATTAGGGGTGGACAGATCGACTCTGAAGCCGGTTCCGTTTGAGAGTGCGTTGAAAAATGAACCGGTCATTATGTTTGCTACCTCTTGGATTGCAGAAGCACCCATCTCGTCTATCTCACAGATGTCGTTGACACAAAGCAGCTTGGCTGCCATCTTTTTTGCGTGCTTTTGTTGTATTGTGTAAAGAATCTCTATGTAAGTGTCGCCCTTGCCGTTAAGTCTTACCGCACACATTTTGATTTCGTCTGGATCAAGTCTGATGTTGTTGATGTTTGCTATGCAGAAGATCTGGATCTGGTGCTCAACTGGCTCACTTAGGAGTGTGGATAGTGCAACTGATGTCTTTGATGTTATGTATTGATCAAAAATGCTGGTGAGTCTTCGAGACTCTTCTGAGCTTAGGGAAATCAGTGTGCTCACTTGGTGACACCTAGACCAAAAGCGCCGGATCAAGGATTAATGCAACGCTACCGTCTCCGAGGATGGTCGCGTTACTGAAAAGATCCGACGAATGTGCTTCGTTTCCTAGTCGTTTAATCACAATTTCCTGTTTGCGGTCATACGAGTCCACGATAAGGCCGTATGGCTTTCCGCCTTTGTCTACAATTACAACGGTAATTTTGGCCGTGTCTGTTTTCTTTTCTTCAATTCCCAGCAGTTTGGCAACACGTACAAGCGGCACCACTTGGTCGCGAAGAACAATCGCTTCTTCCCCATGGATGCTCTTGATTTGACTTGAATCCACTACGACCGTAGTCGAGATGCTAGATAGTGGAAGAACATACTTGTCGCCTGACACGTTTATGAGAAGGCCGCCAATTATTGAGACGCTCAAAGGTATTGTCAGAAGCATCGTGGTTCCTCTGCCTTTTTCTGTGGTGATCTTGACACTGCCGCCTACGTTTTCCACCTGTGTTATTACCACATCCATTCCAACGCCCCTGCCTGAGACGTCGGTTACCTCTTTTGCGGTGGAGAGCCCCGGTGTGCCAAGCAGATCAATGGCTTCTTCGTCTGAGAGTTTATTTGCTTCTTCTTCACTTAGAATCTTCTTTTCAACTACCTTTGCTTTTAGCCTGTCAATGTCTATTCCTCTCCCGTCGTCTTCTATCTTTATTGCAACTTGGTCTCCGACTCCGTATGCGGTGAGGCGTATGGTTCCAGTAGTTGTCTTGCCTGCGGCCACCCTTTCTTGTGGAGTCTCTATTCCGTGATCCACACAGTTTCTTAGAATGTGCAAAAGTGGATCTGTGATGGCATCAAGTACTGTTCGGTCAAGCTCAATGCCAGAGCCGTCCATGACGAGGTTTACTTCCTTTCCCAATGCGGCTGATGTGTCCCTCACTAATCTGGTGAATCTGCTAAATACCTGATCGATTGGAACCAATCGCAGCTTCATTGATTGGTACTGCAAGTCGGTGATCAGTCTGTCAAGCTCGGTTCTTACTTGATGAGACTCATCTGAGCCCCTGTTGGCAAGTGTCTGCTCAAGTCTCATTTTTGCGATTACGAGCTCGCCTACAAGATTTACAAGTGAGTCTAGATCTGACATCTTTACGCGAATGGTAGGAGACTTTGTAGTGCTTGATGACTCTGTGGTCGTCATCTGGATGTCGTCTGGATGCTCAAGCATTCGAAGATACGGCTTTAGATCGACCTTCTTCTTTTCGTCACCAATCATTTCCTTTAGAAGATCAATACATTTGAAAAGTGCACTTGCCAGATTCGGTGTAAGCTTGGCC